>NZ_JABWMS020000098.1:0-8901 GCF_013369155.2 Escherichia sp. 94.0001
ACATATAAGAAAGATGCAAAAAAAACTAAAACAGACGTCTGTGCCTGATTTTATTTATTATTCAATAGAAAAACACAACAAATATCCCATATATGTATTACACATGCCATCAAACAATATAATTGAAATAGGCTACAATATAATAAACACCGATCTGGTCATTGGCGAAAAAATTCATTTCAGGACACTAAGCAATCGTTCTTTATATTTTAACCTCACCCAACCCCCATTAATCGCCACAATAAAAGATGATGTGTTTTGCACTCTTCATGATTACTATAACCACAATAATGAAACGAAATCCACTATTGACAATTACATATCAAAAATAAAGGATAATCATAATACCCCATGGTTATTAAACAACGAAAATGTTCAGGAATAAAAAAAAGAGACAATTCCCGAGATAAAACAAAAGAGCATAAACATATGAACCGGAAATTCTATTTCAAAAATATCCTGTGGGGAATGTGCCCCATTATAATATCCATATTGCATCTGATATATGACACACCAACAGAAGCATCGATAAAAGTTGACTTATTTCTGATACTCAGTGGCCTGGCCCTTCCTTGTTCAATATACCTGACAAAAACAATCACACTAAAATACACATCCATATCATTCTGGAAAAAACCTCTTTTCTGGTCTTATGGTATATATCATTTTCATCTTGTTTATATAATGACATGTATAGTTTTAGCAATACCTTCTGCAATTATCGTTTTATTCTTTCACTTTTATCAAAACATCACCAGAAACTGGAAGTGACAACCGCAATAATGAACATAAAAAGGCAAATCAGAATGGCAGTAAATCAATAAAGTACCATTTCATATGAATCATCAGAAAAACGGTGGACGCGACATCCAGCACGAGGCAAAACACAGCAACAAAATAAGCCGGATATCGCGCCCTGTACTTTTCTAACTCAACTCCCGGCATTGTGCAAGTTTTAATCGCAGGTGGATTCAGAGCCACGCCCCCATTGATTCAGCCTGAAGACACGTATATCCTTGGAGAAAGCAGGAATCTCATTGCTGTGAAATTCCTTACAGAATCTTCAGCCCCATTTTATGGGGCTTTTTTTGGTGCCCCCACGCTGTTACCACACTTTCGGGATGCGAATAAAAAAGCCCACAGTTTTTACACTGCGGACTTTTGTTTTTTCTTTGTGATTTGTGTGCAAGGGTGCGACTTTCGACCGAACCTTTGGCAACCGGATAGCGGGGACTGTTGTCCCCGCTGCGGTTTCTTACGGTTTACACTGCAAGAACGCCGCAATTTCCGACCACATGAAGCTTACCCTGAATTCACACGGTGATGCGTGTAACACCCAGACGGTCAGCAACATGGTCAGGCATAACATGCCCACAATGATCGTTTTTTGCGGCATAGCACTTGCTCCTTTTACAGAGAGGCGCTAACCTTCCACTTGCTGAAGGTAGATGGTCAGGGCCTCGGGTTAACGTTTAAGTTGACTCGGGGCCTTTCCACATCCGGCCTTCAGGTAATCCTTCCAGCCGTCAGCCGAAAGGCACCCGCGCGTAATGTACTGGTTTTCAGAGAGGTCCGCAATCTTCCGGTGACGAGATCATCTGCACACGCCCCGGTGGGACGGGCTAACGGTATATTCAGGTGCAGGATCTCTCTGTCTGGTGCGTTTTTAAATTGTCAAACGCACCCTGGCGGCAAAATCAGCCACCTTTTTTCGCATCAACAAAACGCCCAAAACGCTGGGTAAAGCGTGCAACATTACCTTCTGAAGCGACAGTTCTCAGTTTACCTGTATAAAACGGATGCGACTTAGAAGAAACGTCAATTGTAACATATGGGTAAGTTACACCATCCAGTTCAATTACCCGGTCAGTTTTGATCGTCGAACCGATCCTGAAGTACTCATCAATACTGGTATCGTGAAATACTACTGTACGGTATTCCGGATGGATATTCGGTTTCACAACAGTTTTCCCCCTTTAAGTGAAAATTCCGCATAAAGGTACATATTCAGACGGTCAGATTCAACTGTCTGTTCTTATAACCTCACTCTCTTTCAGTATTACAATATGTTATATAATTATAAACTGGACTTCCCGAAAAAATCCATTAAATAAGAAGCGAGCCGTTGCGGAGGCTTGCTCTCTCCTTTAACCTCATGTGCAATATCCGTAACGCGCTCACATAAATCATCATCTGATAATATAACAACACCCATTATTTTATTCTGACCTAAAAACTTCTTATGAAATAAACGTTTACCCGACGTATCTGATCCCGCTGTTTTTACCTGTATCCTTTAACATACTTGAGAAGCCCGCTGAAAAAATATACCGTAAAGGCGGTTCTCTGTCTTCCATAAACCTGTCGGATAAGAAGGGCATTAAATGAAAACCAAAAAAGTTATGATGATTGCACTGGTCAGCTCTGCGCTGGCTCTTTCAGGATGTGGAGCCATGGGCACAGCGATCAAAAAACGAAATCTGGAAGTAAAAACCCAGATGAGTGAAACCTGAGGTAGCCTGAGTTTAACGGACACTCCTTCCTGAAATAGAATGGCATCAGAAGGAGCTAATAATGAGCAGAAAAACCCAACGTTACTCTAAAGAGTTCAAAGCCGAAGCTGTCAGAACGGTTCTTGAAAATCAACTTTCGATCAGTGAAGGCGCTTCCCGATTATCTCTTCCTGAAGGCACTTTAGGACAATGGGTTACCGCCGCCAGAAAAGGGCTCGGTACTCCTGGTTCCCGCACGGTGGCTGAACTGGAATCTGAAATTCTGCAACTGCGTAAGGCGTTAAATGAAGCTCGCCTTGAGCGAGATATATTAAAAAAAGCAGCTGTAGATTCAATCTGTCAATGCAACACCCCTTTCAATTATCTCTTTCACTGCCCGCGACGGTATCGGTTATCAGTTTGACCTGCTGGCTAACGGTGAAACCGTACTGCGTGATGCATCCGGCGAAAAACGCATCAAGGGTGAAAAAGACGGTCGTATGCTCATGAATGTTGGCCTGAATGCGGAAATTCGCGACAACATCCGCTTCGGTCTGGAGTTTGAAAAATCGGCATCTGGTAAGTACAACGTGGATAACGCGGTGAACGCCAACTTCCGTTATTCCTTCTGATAAAAACAAGGGGCCGCCTGCCGGCCCTGATACAGAGGATGTTGTGATTACTTACCCAGCATGCCCTGCTCTTCGATAAAGGCGATGATGTTTTGCAGACCTTCACCACTTTTCAGGTTAGTGAACCCCCATGGGCGTTCTCCGCGCATACGTAAAGTATCACGCTCCATTACCTCGAGGGAGGCGCCCACGTATGGTGCAAGGTCAGTTTTATTGATCACGAGGAAGTCGGATTTGGTGATCCCCGGACCGCCTTTACGCGGGATCTTTTCTCCTTCTGCCACATCTATGACATATATGGTAAGGTCCGCCAGTTCGGGGCTGAAGGTCGCACTCAGGTTGTCGCCGCCGCTTTCCACAAAGATCAGATCGAGATTACCAAATTTCTCACTCAGTGCTTCCACGGCTGCCAGATTCATTGATGCGTCTTCACGAATGGCTGTATGAGGGCAGCCCCCCGTTTCGACACCGACAATGCGTTCCGCTTCCAGTGCTCCGGCCTCAGTGAGAATGCGTTGATCTTCTCTGGTGTAGATGTCGTTGGTGACTACGGCTAATTGCCAGGTGTCACGCATGGATTTGCAGAGGGCTTCCAGAAGCGCGGTTTTACCTGAGCCGACCGGACCGCCGACGCCGACACGCAGCGGTTGCTTGATTATGTTCATTTTATTTTCTCCTAAGAACGGAATAATCGGGAATACTGGGTTTCATGTCGCGCGGAAGCGATAGATGCAAGTGGCGTTGCTGAACCAATTGCGTGATCCGGGGTTGCAAGGGCACTGTCCATGTTCGCCGCATAGCGGGCACACAGGCGCATAATTAACTGCTGGGCAGCCAGCTGGCCGTAGGGTACCAGCCTGACGCCCGCCATCACTGCGCTTTCAATCCAGCTGTAGCCAAGGCTCAGGGCCAGGTCTGAAACGGATATTTGCCAGCGTACGCCGAGCCATGCCATACCGGTTAACTGGCTTTGCTGGCATAGTTTGCGCCATTCGGCCGGGCAGTCGGGCTGCCAGTCGACCAGAAGTCTGGTGAAGGCTGCACCGCGGTTACGTTCTTCATCGCGTAGCTCACGGGTTTCCCTGCAGGCCAGCAGATAAGCGGTCCAGCGCCCGGCACTGTCAGGATCGCCCGCTTCACAGGCCCGGTATAGCCGGGCAAGCAGTGGCAGGTCGACGGCAAAAAAACTCTGTTCCATCTGCAACTGCTGCCAGTGTTCAAAGGCGGCGCTATCTTCTACCCAGCCTGCTTCCACTGCCCACTCCAGTCCCTGGGACCAGCTGTAGCCTCCAACAGGGAGGCTGTTACTGGCAAGCTGCATCAGCCGCAGACGTTTTTCCGGAGTCGGCATTCAGTGGCTGTGCTCCTGATCGTGATTATGGGCGTGCGACTTGCTGGCGTAAGCGCCGGCTTCCGGCTCAAACGGAAGATGTGCAAAATCAACATCCAGCCCAAACTGGCGCAGCATATCATCGAGGACGTGATCGTGATGGTAGCGCAGCTCTCCGGGCATTATTTGCAGCGGAACGTGGCGATTGCCGAGATGCCAGCAGGCTTTCGCGAGCATAAAAGGATCTGCGCAGCGCACTACAGAAACGGCTTCATCAGCGGCGATCACCTTAATGAATTCATCACCGTTTTCGTTACTGAGAATATCACCATCGCGCAGCAGCAGACCGCGTGGCAGCAACAGTCCAGCCTGACGTCCATCGTTAAGGGTGACTTTAATACGGCTTTTTACCCGCATGTCAACAGGGAGGGTAACGCTGGCAGTTGTCTGAGCCGGGGTCTCCACCCGCCGGGTCAAATAAAGCATTTGTGCTCCTTAAAACAGGAAATAACGTTGCGCCATTGGCAGAATGTCCGCCGGTTCACTGGTTATCAGTTCGCCGTTGATACGCACTTCGTAGGTTTGTGAATCCACGGTTATATCAGGCAACAGGCTGTTGTGGCGCATATCGGCTTTTTGTACTGTGCGGCAGCCTTTTACCACAGCAGTTGTGCTGTGCAGGTTAAGCTGTTCAGCGACGCCATTTGCTGCTGCTGCCTGCGACAGGAAAGTCACACGACAGCGGTGACGGGCACTGCCCAATGCAGCGAACATTGGGCGATAGTGCACCGGCTGCGGTGTGGGGATAGAGCCGTTGATATCACCCATCGGCGCCATGGCTATCATTCCGCCTTTGACGATAGTCGCCGGTTTTACGCCAAAGAACGCCGGGGACCAGAGCACCAGATCCGCCAGTTTTCCCACTTCAATCGAGCCGACTTCATGAGCAATACCGTGGGTTAATGCCGGATTAATGGTGTATTTAGCGATATAGCGCTTCACGCGGACGTTGTCGTTATCACCACTTTCTTCCGGTAACGGGCCGCGCTGAACTTTCATCCGGTGTGCCACCTGCCAGGTTCGTAACACTACTTCTCCGACGCGTCCCATGGCCTGCGAATCGGACGAGGTGAGGGAGAACGCGCCAAGGTCGTGCAGGACGTCTTCCGCGGCAATGGTTTCCTGGCGAATGCGCGATTCGGCAAAGGCTACGTCCTCGGCGATATCCGGGTCAAGATGATGGCAAACCATCAGCATGTCCAGATGCTCATCAATAGTGTTGACGGTATAGGGTAGCGTCGGATTGGTTGAGGAAGGCAGAATATTGGGGTGCGCGCAGGCGGTGATAATATCCGGAGCATGACCACCACCTGCACCTTCTGTATGGAAGGTATGGATAGTGCGCCCGCCGATGGCAGTCAGAGTATCCTCAACGAATCCTGATTCGTTAAGCGTATCACTGTGTAGCGCAACCTGAACGTCCATTTCGTCGGCTACAGTCAGTGCGCAGTTGATTACCGCAGGTGTAGCTCCCCAGTCTTCGTGAATTTTGAGGCCGATAACCCCGGCCGCGACCTGCTCACGAAGCGCATCCGGATTGGAGCAATTGCCTTTACCCAGCAACCCGATATTGACCGGCAGGCTGTCTGCAGCCTGCAGCATTTGATAAATGTACCATGGTCCTGGGGTACAGGTTGTGGCGTTAGAACCCGCTGTCGGGCCAGTACCGCCACCGATCATGGTGGTAATGCCGGATGTCAGCGCTTCTTCAGCCTGCTGTGGGCAGATCCAGTGAATATGCGTATCGACGCCACCTGCGGTAACGATCCTGCCTTCTGCGGCAATAATTTCCGTGGATACGCCGATTGGGATAGTGACGTTGGGTTGTATATCAGGATTACCGGCTTTGCCGATAGCAAATATCCTTCCATCTTTGACGCCGATATCGGCTTTAACGATCCCCCAGTAATCGATGATCAGGGCATTGGTCAGCACCAGATCAGCGCAGCCGGCGGAGAGCATTTGCCCCTGTCCCATACCGTCGCGGATTACTTTACCGCCGCCGAATTTGACCTCTTCGCCGTAGGTAGTTAAATCATCTTCGACCTCGATCCACAGCTCAGTGTCTGCCAGACGAATTTTATCACCGGTGGTAGGGCCGAACATGTCAGCATAGGCCTGGCGTGAAATATTACTCATCATTTGCCTCCAGCTCACCCATTATATCTCCGCGGAAACCGTGCACGATACGGGCACCGCTCAGCGCCACCAGTTCAACCTCACGCTTTTGGCCTGGTTCGAAGCGCACTGCAGTTCCGGCGGCGATATTGAGACGATAGCCTCTTGCCTTCTGGCGATCGAACTTCAGTGCCGGGTTAACCTCCGCGAAGTGATAATGGGAACCGACCTGAATTGGTCGGTCTCCGTGATTTTCAACGATAATACTGCAGGTAGCCCGGCCGATGTTAAGCTCTATATAGCCAGGTTTAACCTTATATTCTCCAGGGATCATCTGTTACCTCAGATTATCGGATTATGGACGGTAACCAGCTTGGAGCCGTCCGGAAAGGTGGCTTCGACCTGGATATCGGGGATCATTTCTGGTATGCCTTCCATGACCTGCTCGCGACTCAGGACATGCCGTCCTTCTTCCATCAGCGCAGCGACGCTTTTGCCGTCGCGAGCGCCCTCCATTATAAAAGCGCTAATCAGGGCCACGGATTCGGGATAGTTAAGTTTCAGGCCGCGGGCCAGACGACGCTCTGCCAGCAGTGCAGCGGTAAACAGTAATAGTTTGTCTTTTTCTCTTGGAGTCAGTTCCATAGCGTTCTCTTAAGTCAGCCAGATCCGGGGAAGTACCGGTGATTTGTCAGTCAGTTGCGGCCGCATAAATTGCCAGATATCACGCATTACCTGCTGGCAACGCAGATTATCATCACTTAAAAAGCGAACTGTCAGTAGACCATCGGTGAGCGTGGCTCCGGCGTAGTTTTCCAGTGGTGTGAGTTTTTCGCGTATGTCTTCCAGTTGCGTTTCATTCCCCAGGTAGAACAGCATCGTTCCCACCCATGGTTTCCGGGCAACGCAGGTAAGTTCTCCATTGGCCACGTGCAGACGCTCAATCAACAGCGGAGAACCGTCGACCCATATCTCCAGACGGTTAGCGAGTGTTCCGTGGCTGAAGGTTTCTCCGATGACCGGACGTCCAAGGCACAGAAGATCCCAGGCCAGCAGTGTACTGGAGGACGACAGATGAAACACGGTATGCAACGTGGCGTGAGCGCCGGGAAAAAAAATCGAATCCTGTGGCAACCACTCCAGCGTTGCGTTATTGCACAGCGTCAGGTTTTGCTGAAGGTGCGCCTGCGCGCCGCTGCTGCGGTAAAATTTACTGGCACCAGGCATGGTGATCAGCGTATGGCAATCAGAGTCAATTATTGCGTTGATGATGAGTTCGTCACCGCCGACGATACCACCGGGTGGATGAAGCAGACAGAGGTGGCAGGTTTCTTCTTCGGGATAAAAAGGACGCTGAACAGTGAGCGGACCGACATGATGACGGGTGGTGAGCGTGGTTTTCCCGTGCAGACGCTGAAAACGGAGATCCAGCATGGCCTGCCAGCCTTTTTTATTTTGTGGTAACGCGGTACTGAGCAATCTTACGCCCCTGATAAATAAAGATAAAACGACAGTAAAGAGCCGGATTTCCTTGTTATATAAAAGATGATGCCTTTCCAGTGAGTTTTCGTCTGAATAATACGAATGTTTGTTTTCGTCATGAAGCGTTCCGGCTCCCGGGGCTATACATCGCCAGAAAAGCAATGCATATTGTCGGGATTATCCAGAGAATCAGGCAGAAAGATCCGACAATGGGCTGTGATTATGCCATCTGGCTCAGAATGATATCAAGGTGTTATGGGGATAACTTGCTGATACAATAGCAGTATGACAGATTCATTAATGCGGAAACTGCTCACTGAAACAGAGTGTTCATGACTGAGCACTGGTCGGGTCATGCAGATGATAATTTCCCCTTTTCTTGGGGAAGCGACAGTATTTTCATGCATGCCTGTCTTCAGTCATACGGGGAGAGCATCTGTGATACAGTCCATACATTTGTTGCGGACGTCGCTCCTGAGTCACTGACTGGTCTGCAAACAGTTTATCTGTACACGGCAGGGCTTCTGTGTGATATCGTTTTTCATATCGAGGGGGGGCCTCCAGAGATGAATGGAATAATAATATTTCCTGATGATATAATACCTTAGAGGATTTCTGTGTATGCTATTGTGAACATATTTTTTATTAAAAAGATGTTAGTGGTGTTGTAAAATAAAAGAATCAGTAACTATAAACGCCTTTATTGACATAAAGTTTTGATGATGAAGTTGAAGTTTGACCTGGTATAAATCAGTATTCACTTTACCAGGTTTTATAAAAATATATC
>NZ_JABWMS020000099.1:0-8886 GCF_013369155.2 Escherichia sp. 94.0001
TCCAGAAGGATTTTATTTATTTTAGTGGGCAATTCCCAGTATACCCATCTCTTCTTGTTCCAGCAGGGGAAGTGTTTTCAGAATATATAAAGTTCTTTCAGATAGACTGGAAAAATTCTGATGGGCTTTTTTTTGAGCATGATGGATATATAGAAAGCGATGATGTTCGAAAACTGTATAATATTATTAATAATGATGTTTCTTCTTCGGAGGTATATAAGTCGCTATCAATTGCACAACAAGAGCGACATGCAACAAAGCGAAATCAAGTTTTGAGTGTGGCCATTTACCTTTACAAAGAAAACTCTAATATCAAAAAAGACAATGCTACAGCGCTAACAAAGCTTGTTTTTTCCCGAGCAGCCGAATTTTGGCCTGATAAGAAAGAACCGCCCTTATCATTCGAAGTAATCTGCAAAATGATTGCTAGTATTTTCAAAAAACCAATCTTTACAAATAATTAACATTATTGGTGAGTAAGTATTTTTTTGCTTACTCACCTTTTTTATATTTTTGAACGATGTTTTAATCCTCTTCGTTGATATAGATTGATACATAGAGAGGAACTCATTATGGGGTTTACTGATAATCGTCCTTCTGCTGACTCGCTCATTGATATGAAATTCATTACATCTGATTGTCTGTTTACTGATAAATGGATTTATAAACTGATTTCTCTAGGTCGTTTTCCTAAACCAATCAAATTAGGGCGTATGTCTCGATGGCGTGCCGGTGACTACTATGCTTGGCGTGATAGTCATTCTTCAGAGTAAAAACATTAGTATTAGTCGAATTTATAAGGAGTTTATATGAATTACCGTCTACAACCGGCGGGGAGTCAATACATATCCCTTCCAATTAAGAATGAATATGTTTCCGTGTTAGGAAACTATAAAGTAAGCCCGTTTAAAGAGACTCATAGCGACACGGCCTGTATTGTGCGTATTATTGAAATATATTCACTGAATAAGCTGCGCGCTAAAGGTGAAAAGTTGTATTCACTTACGGGGTTAACAGTACCTGATACGGAAGCTGTGGCGAATGAGATCAACCTGCTCCTGACCCGTTATGCCCAGTTGTGTCGTCTGGAAGAGGAAGAGTTATCTTTCAGGCAGCGTGAAGTGACAAATGCGGAAGTTGCATGGAAAAGCACATTCTCAAAAAACGGCGTCAGTAGCATTGCTGAAGCCAAAAAGAATAAAACGGGGCATGCTGAACGAGCGGATGCTGAACGATGTTACCATCTGGCTGTTTCCCGGCTGAATGAGCAACATAGCCGACTGAGCACAATCAAGCTTTTACCGGGCGTACTGGCCGATGAAGTTAACTACATTGGTAAGGGAGTTGAGAAGCGTTTACTGAACATATTTCCTCAATCCGGCCAGATCCCTGCTGATTTTATTTCTGTGTTTAATGACGGTGACGTTGTCCGTGATATTAAATTTATTACAGATGCACTCAAATCTTTGTCTGATTCTGTGAGTGAAATTATTAGCCGTTGTAGCGTTCCAACTGATCGTTATGTATTAAATAACGGTGGAATGGCAAGAGCTATGGCTTACAGGGAGTACTATCGAGCAGATAATTATGTATTACGTTCAGTCGTAAGTGACCGGGATTATGTTGAGCATGTAATGAAATACAATCGGGTTACTGAGTACAAAAATAAAATCTTTTCTTAAATACTTAAAAAGGTGAAAAACTATGTATGCCTTCAAAACTGAAAGGCCGGACGCAGCACGTCGTTATCATAATAAATTCGTCACTGGCACTAACTATCAGGAAGAATCAAACAGACGCTTTGCATTAAGCGAACCTACTGAAAATATACTGCGTACCTCAATTCTGGAATCCGGGTGGCTTATAAAAAATATCACCCTACGTGATGTTAACGCCGTGTCAGGTAATGCCGTCAATATTGGCGCCAGTGAACTGCATACCGGACGTGTGGATGGTGGCCGTTTCCACAAAAAAATGGCAATCAATGGTACGGAGTTTTTTCTGACAGAGACGGATACCTGCGCCCGGATCAGCTATTCCGATATGTCTCATATTTACCATACCGGCGTGCCGGATGAATTTGAGAAAACGGTTGAGAGCTTTTTTGCCCAGGCATATGCGCTGGACATGCTGCGGGTCGGTTTCAATGGTGTGTCGATTGCAAATACTACAAACCCGGAAATCAATAAAAAAGGCGAGGATGTCAATATTGGCTGGCATGCACTGGCGAAAGCCTACGGGAACGGGAAGCAAATCATCTCTGAGCCTGTCACGCTGGGAGAGACTGGCACCTGGAAAAATATTGATGCTCTGGCCAACCATCTGATTACTGAGCTTATTGCTGAGCAGTTTCGTGAAGATCCTCGTCTGGTTGTACTGGTTGGGGCAGAGCTGGCAGCACATCAACGCCTGAAGTTATTTAATGCCGCAGACCGCCCGGCTGATGTGAATGCTGCACAGATGGCTACAAGTTCTGTTGCTGGCCGCTTTGCGTTTATTCCCCCGTTTATGCCGGGTAAGCGTCTGGCTGTAACGACGCTGGATAATCTGCATATTTACACCCAGGCGATAACACGCTGGTTTCGTGCTGAGTTTGATGATGAAAACAGTGAATACGTACATTCCTACCTGCGCAATGAAGGCTATGCACTCGGTGAACCAGAACTGTACGCGGCTGTCGATGAGAGCGCCCTGACGTTTGCTGATTGACTTCGCGACAGAAAGACCCGCTCAGAGGCGGGTCTCGTTTACAGCATCAGGAAAAATGAAGAACTATTTTTAAGCAGAGGCTTAAGCATGCCAGCGTTAATTAATCCAGGCAATGATCAGTTTTCGGTTATAAATTTCTTGCCTCACCAGGAATGCGCGGGATATAGTTTAAAGGTTGCCGCAAAATCGGCAGCCGGGCGTAGGAACCCGTGTTATCTGAAGGCGATACTACACGCGCCAGGCGTGTTTTTTTGTGTCGCAGCTTTGACTCACCTAAAATTTATGGTGTGGTGGCTGATTGTATTTTTTTATTTTTTACGCCACATCATCAGAATTATGGTAGTCCAGGCGGGGCAGCTTTCGGGCTGGCCGGTATCCTTCAGAGCCGGTATTCCTACCCCCGTCTGGGCTACCACCCATGAGCGTAGGAACTCCGGTGGTAGCGTTACCCGCTATCTGAAGGAGGTTGCCATTATGGCTACAGTCCCTGCTTTATCTCACCCTGAATTTACCTTTGTCTTTCTGGCTGTCCGCCGTACAGACCGTGATGCCCGTCCACGCCCTGTGCGTGTAATCGAAGACTGCGAGCATGCTGCACGCCTTAAACTTGCCACTGAATTTATCCTGAGCTTTGCTGCCCGTATCCCTGTGAAAAGTGCCGGGGAGGTGGTTGCATGAAATCCATGAATTTTAAGCAAGGCTGCATATTGAGCGAACTGGGTGAGAGTCGTCTGTTACGGGCGGCACTGGCCAGTGAGTTTCTTGCAGAGGTCCTGTCCGTTCCCACAGTGAATGGAGCGAGAACTGTTTCAGCGGAAGGCGCTGCGGCTTTAGTGGCATGTATTGCCGAACAACTGGATGGCGTTGTTAAGGAAACCAGCACAATTAAGGGAGAGATGCGCGATGAATAATAATCAAAATTTAAAGGCGCATGCTTTACGAACAGCAGTCTTACGGTACTACATTGCTGATGCATTCATTTCCTTAATGGCGCGTGTTCATAATGAACCTGTTTATATTGAAGATAGCGAACGAATAGAACTCACCCACGAAAAAGTGGTGAGCAATATTATTTACCATATTGAAATGCCGTGGGTGAATGAGTTTGGGGCTGATGCTGGTTGCATACTGGCCGCAGAGAAACTGGAAAAAATGCTTAAACCGGGCTTTATGTCAGAAAATATTCGCCTGTCAGTTTTTGGTGTCACAGAGATGCGTGAGGTTTACCGGGATATTATTTTCGGTGCACCTGATGGCGAACTACCCGAAGGTTTTGAATTTGTGAAGCCGGAAGGTCAGGAGGTGCTGCTGTGAAAACACTGTCTGTATCCACTATTTCCGGGGCTGCGATTGGGCGCTGGCCTTATATCCTGTCAGCATTAGGTATCAAAGTACCGTCCGCAGGACATCATGGGGCTTGCCCTGCCTGTGGTGGCAAAGATCGCTTTCGACTGGACGATAAAGCGGGGCGTGGGACGTGGTTTTGTAATCAGTGCGGTCATGGCGATGGTCTTGATCTGGTTCGTCTGGTGACAGGAAGAAAGATAAAAGAAGCCGCCGGGATGGTATCTGAGGCGCTTGCATTACCAGAAATACAGGAGAAGCCCGCTTTGCCCGCCAGGAAAAAGGCCACAGGAAAAGAAGCGGGTGCGGAGCGATATACCAGACTCAGACAGCAGTCCTGCAATGGTGAGCCGGTCTATCTGACTAACAAGGGCTTACACGGGTATTCACTTCCCTTGCTGTCACAACCTTTGAATCTGGCCGGAATAACATTTTCCTCCGGTTCATTACTGCTGCCGTTGACGGATATTTCCGGGAATATTACCGGTGGTCAGCTTATCAATCCTGACGGGGATAAAAGTCTGCTGCCAGGTAGCCAGCTGTCTGGCGCATTCATTGCCCTGACCGATATACCCGCTGAAACACCTGAACAGGTGATTATCACTGAGGGTTTTGCCACGGCGCTTACCGTCAGTCTGCTGACTGAAGGATGGATCGTGGCGGCTGTCGCTGTCACCAATTTACTGAAGGTGACGGAGCAGATCCGAAAACGCTGGCCGGAAACCCGGATCATTCTGGCTGGCGATAATGATCTGGCTGACGGGAAAGAAAACACCGGGCGTATTCAGGCAGAGAAAGCCGCCAAAGCGGTGGATGGCTGGGTAACGCTTCCTCCGGTACGCCATAAGGCTGACTGGGATGATTATCGGCAGGAAGTGGGAAAAGAACGGGCGAGAGATGCCTTTCGTGAAGAAATGACGCTGCATGGCAAAGGGCAGACCCGTTTGCCAGAAGGATTCCGGCTGACAAAAGAATATTTGTGGTACGACAAGCTGGTTAATAAGTCTGATGGCGATACGGAGATACGTAATATCAAAATTTGCAGTCCGTTGCGGGTGACGGCAATCACCAGTGATGCTGATGGGAGTAATTACGGGCGTTTGCTGGAATGGGAAGATACCAACGGAAACAGCCGTAAATGGGCAATGCCGATGGAGATGCTGGGTGGTAGCGGGGAAGAGCTGCGCCGCGTTCTGTTGGTTAACGGACTTTCGTACATCAACATTAACGGCATGGCCAGAGCATTCCTGATGGAATATATCTCGCTGTGTAAACCGGACAGAAAAGTAACCTGTGTGAATAAAACGGGCTGGCACGGCGGGGTTTACGTTCTCCAGGATGAAGTGATAGGGCGCGAAGCCCAGTCAGTCATCTTACAAACATCGAGTGTGCAGGGGCGTGATTTTCGTGTCAGCGGCACATCAGAGGACTGGCGTGAAAATATAGGCCGTTACTGCATAAAGAATGCCCGTCTTGCCTTTGCAGTGAGTCTGGCATTTGCTGCCCCCCTTCTGAAACTGGTTGGTATCGGCGGTGGAGGTTATCACCTCAAAGGAGAATCAACAGACGGTAAAACCACGACGATGAAAGTGGCTGCATCAGTATGTGGTGGAACAGATTTCTGGCATACGTGGCGGGCGACGGGGAATGCCTTAGAAGGAACGGCGAGCCGCCGCAATGATGCCACGCTGATGCTCGATGAAATCCGGGAGGTTGACGGCAGGGAGGCGGGGAATATCGCTTATATGCTGGCTAACGGGCAGGGCAAAGCCAGAGCCAGAACAGATGGTTCGGTAAGGGAAACCAACCGCTGGAATCTGTTGTTTCTGTCCACCGGGGAACTGTCACTGGTGGAACATGCGGCAAGCGCCGGGGAACGTACGTATGCCGGGGTTGAGGTCAGAATGATCCAGATCCCAAGCGATTCAGGCAAATATGGCGTGTTTGAAGAACTTCATGGCTTCAGTAGCGGGAAAACCCTGGCTGAGCATCTTGAGCAGCATGTAGCGCATTATCATGGCGCACCATTCCGCGACTGGCTGCATTGCCTGACCGCTGATCTGCCGGAACTGACCAGCCAGGCGAAAGCCTTATTGAAAGAGTACACCCGAAGGCTGACGCCGGAAAATGCCGGGAATCAGGTTGGCCGGGCTGTTACCCGTTTTGCTCTGGTTGCGATGGCCGGGGAACTGGCCACAAAAGCGGGCATCACAGGATGGCCGGAGGGAGAGGCCTTTCGTGCCGCTCAACGTTGTCTGGCTGCATGGATGGCTGACCGGGGCCATACAGCTAATCAAGAAGATAAAGCGGCACTTGAACAGGTACGGGACTTCATGACGCGTAATCAGTTCAGTCGGTTTGCTGACTGGAATGACGACAGGAACCGGCCTATTTCAATGATGGGATTCAGAAAAGTCGATAAAGGAGACAACGTGACCGAGCCGGTTGTGACGTTCTACGTTCTCCCGTCAGGCTGGAAGGAGATCTGTAAGGGATTTGACTCGCGTAAGGTGGCCAGGTTGTGTGTGGACGCGGGCTGGCTGAAACCCGGTGAAGATGGCCGGACGCAAAACAGCATTCGCCTGCCAGAAATAGGGCTTAAACGTGTGTACCAGTTCAATACACAGGTACTGGGAAGCGCCGAACCTGAGTAATCATCGCGTGAGTCTTATTTTTATGAGGTAACACTGGTAACAGAGGTAACACCCGTTACTGATGCGGTTCTTCAGTGTTACCAGTCAAAAATACTGACTGGTAACACTGGTAACAAAAAATGGTGTGTTACCACGCGTTACCTCTTGATTATGCTAACTGGTAACAGATTAAATCCTTTTAAATCAATAGCGTTACACGTGTTACCAGTGTTACACGTTCAGAACAAGAGGTAGGGAGCCAAATCCCTTCTTCTGGCGGGCAACAGTATAGGGCACAGAACGATGAAGATGATGAGAATGTACTGCCCCACATGTCAGGCAGTAGCGCGGATAGGTAAAACAAACAGGAAACACCCACAACTGTACGATGTGTACTGCTATTGCTCTAATGTGGAGTGCGGTCACTCGTTTGTGATGAATGTTGCTTTCTCCCATTCCGTTAGTCCAAGCGCGCTGAACGGGCAGGGAAGGGTTAAAGAGCTAATTGATGCAATTCCACCCGAGGAACGGGAAAAGGCTTTAAAGTTGCTGCTGGCTGCGCAAAAGAATAGGTAAAGTATGCGTCGGGAATGGCCGATCCGTTCCCGGAACCTGAACACAGGATTTCAGTTTATACGGATATAAAATTATTATTTTTCAACTGGTTATGTTTTTCATATTTCACAAGCCTTCATAAAATCACACACCTAAAATAAATTATCCATTTAATATCATAGTGTTGCGTATTCAGGCCACAAATGCGACGGACAGTAAAACTGAAAAAAGCTGAATTTCTTTTCATTCTTTTCAGTTCCTGTCTCGCAGTGTATCCCCAGTACGGGCGTGGGCTGGCGGTATCGTTTGTAAAAAATCACAACTGAAAAATTTTCGTGATATGAAAACCGCAGGCGGGTGCGGTGTAGTGCGATTTTTGTGTGCAGCTCGTTTATTTGCCTTGGCTTCGTGTGCGGCGATAGAGCCTATCGAGCTGTGTTTGGTGAAGGGGGGCATATTATGTTTTGATAGGCCTGTAATTGTTCTATGGCCTTAGAGCGAGCTTTGCACACGGGTTACAAGTTTGATTATGTCACTTCGCTTCTTTTTGTCTTCTTCAGGCATTCTGGAAAAAACTTCAAATCCGGCTAAGTTTGAAGTAATCTCAGGTTGTGGTATTGAATAATAAAGTTACTAATTTACCATTGAAACTATTAGCTTGATGGTTTCCTCACAGTAGAAAGGATTTAAGATGAAAGTCAGACGAATTGGAATTTCTTTAACTAATAAAAATAAAACAATTCGCTTTTCGGATTTCATAAATTACTTGATCCCATTTAATGGAGAAAGAATGGGGTTCGAGGGAGGGGAGCGATTTTTCCTTTTCCATGAAGATGATGTGTTTTTTTCAGGCGTCGTATTATCCTTTAAGGATCAGCGAAGAGATTGTAGAGCAAGATTTCAGGATGGACAATTTACTATCCACACGGCTGATATTCTTGATGATGAAAAGTTAATTGATTTTAATTTTTTTGTTGTTAAGAAAGACTCTTTGAAAGGCCTTTACGAGTACTATCACAACTCTTGCAGTATACATGTCTTGTTTGCTTTGCTTCGTAATAAATTCAATGCATTGAAAGCGGATAAAATTTCTAATTACATTGCTGATAATCTGGCATTGGGGCGTGAAAAAGCTGAGGCTAAGGGTAAAAGAGAATATGCAGGAAGACTTTCTACATCTATTTTAATAGATAATAGAGATATACCTACTGTACTGGCTGAATATGCTAAGGTTAAGAAAATAGAAATGTTGTTCGATGCTCAGCAATTCGCTGTTGGGCATGCAGTTGCACTACAAAGAAGTTCGCGTGAGGTTAAAGTATCTTTTAATATTACGGATTCTGAACAATCTAATATTGATAGACTAACCCAAGGTGTCGTTGAGCTTGCTGGCAATGTGGGTTTCAAAAAAGGAAGCGTTAGCACCGTGGATAGTGATGATATAGAGCGAACTATTTCTATATTAAATTGTCCTAAAAGATTAGGAGAGTGTGAGTTCGAAGATTTAGCTCATAGGATTGATGGCTTGACAGTAGAAAATTTCCATGAGAATGAGATACTTGTCGAGCTCAAAAGGGAAATAAATGAGGGGGAGTATCGTGCGCTCTTTAATTAGATATATAGTTCAGTTCCCTATGGCCAGTAT
>NZ_JABWMS020000009.1:0-136211 GCF_013369155.2 Escherichia sp. 94.0001
CCTCCGACCGCTCGGTTCGTAGCCGAGTACTCTATCCAGCTGAGCTACGGATGCAAATGGCGGTGAGGCGGGGATTCGAACCCCGGATGCAGCTTTTGACCGCATACTCCCTTAGCAGGGGAGCGCCTTCAGCCTCTCGGCCACCTCACCACACGCCTCTTACAAGTGCTTCGAAGAACTTGTTTATCGCTCATCGTCGCTGCGTGGCGCACATATTACTTTCTGAGACTTATAAGTCAAACAATTTTTCCCACACTTTTATCGTTTGCACACTTCACGCTCAATTAGTCTGTAAAAACGTCAAAAAGAGTGTTTTATCAACAGAAAAACGGAGGTCTGACAGATAGCAGTAATGCAAAAAATGGAGACTAAAGTTGAATGAACGGGAGTAAAGCGAAAAAACAATGGAGTGAAGGAGGAATTTTGAGGGTGCGTCTCACCGATAAAGATGAGACGCGGAAAGATTAGTAACTGGACTGCTGGGATTTTTCAGCCTGGATACGCTGGTAGATCTCTTCACGGTGAACAGAAACTTCCTTCGGGGCATTTACGCCAATACGTACCTGGTTGCCCTTTACCCCTAAAACTGTCACGGTGACCTCATCCCCAATCATGAGGGTCTCACCAACTCGACGAGTCAGAATCAGCATTCTTTGCTCCTTGAAAGATTAAAAGAGTCGGGTCTCTCTGTATCCCGGCATTATCCATCATATAACGCCAAAAAGTAAGCAATGACAAACACATTACATGTAAGCAGTCATGGCATTACATTCTGTTAAACCTAAGTTTAGCCGATATACACAACTTCAACCTGACTTTATCGTTGTCGATAGCGTTAATGCGAATGCCGTGAAGCGAGTCCACGGCATTGCCTGACGCTTATATTATTGCAATTTCGCGCTGACCCAGCCTTTCACACTGGCTAACGCTGCAGGTAAGGCCGCAGCATCCGTACCACCGGCTTGCGCCATGTCAGGACGTCCACCACCCTTGCCGCCCACCTGCTGAGCGACCATACCAATCAGTTCCCCTGCTTTCACACGATCTGTGACGTCCTTAGATACGCCTGCAATCAGAGAAACCTTACCTTCGGCTACCGTTGCCAGCACGATAATTGTCGACCCCAGCTGATTTTTTAAATCGTCAACCATGGTACGCAACATTTTCGGCTCAACACCGCTAAGCTCGCTAACCAACAGCTTAACACCATTAACATCAATTGCCTTACTGGAAAGATTTGCGCTCTCCTGTGCGGCAGCTTGTTCTTTAAGCTGTTGTAACTCTTTTTCCAGCTGACGCGTACGTTCCAGTACTGAGCGCACTTTATCAGCCAGATTATTGCTATCGCCTTTCAACAGATGTGCGACTTCGCTTAAGCGATCGCTGTCTGCATGGACGGTGGCGATAGCGCCTTCTCCGGTTACCGCTTCGATACGACGAACACCTGCAGCAGTACCCGATTCAGAGATGATGCGGAACAGACCAATATCACCGGTGCGGCTTGCGTGAGTACCGCCACACAGCTCGGTGGAGAAATCGCCCATGCTCAGCACGCGTACGCGCTCATCATACTTCTCGCCAAACAGAGCCATCGCACCTTTCGCTTTCGCCGCTTCGAGATCCATGATGTTGGTTTCGATCGGCAAGTTACGGCGAATCTGCGCGTTCACCAGGTCTTCAACCGCACGAATCTCTTCTGGTTTCATCGCTTCGTTGTGTGAGAAGTCGAAGCGCAGCACTTTGTCGTTAACCAGTGAACCTTTCTGCGATACATGAGTACCCAAAACCTGGCGCAGCGCAGCGTGCATCA
Source organism: Escherichia sp. 94.0001 (assembly GCF_013369155.2). Lineage (NCBI taxonomy): Bacteria > Pseudomonadati > Pseudomonadota > Gammaproteobacteria > Enterobacterales > Enterobacteriaceae > Escherichia > Escherichia sp. 94.0001. The sequence goes on from NZ_JABWMS020000009.1 coordinate 1,811, forward strand.
GGTGCGTTGCGGAGTGATTCAGACGAATACGAGCGCGACGAGCCTCATCAACATCAGCCTGCACCGCGTCGCCCACTTTCAGAGAACCCGCAGCAAGTTTACCGATATGACCAATCGCCTGGCCGTATTTCTGCGTATCTTCCACCGCAAAGGAGAAGTTAGCGCCTTTCAGTTCACCTTTATCGCCAACCTGACCGCCAGATTCCGCATAGAATGGCGTTTGATCCAGCACGACCACAGCTTCCTGGCCTGCATTGATGGCATCAACCGCTTTACCATCAACAAACAGCGCAGTCACTTTGCCGTTCAGTTCCAGATGGTCATAGCCTTTAAATTCAGATGCACTGTCAACACGGATCATTGCGTTGTAATCGGCACCAAAGCCACTGGCTTCGCGCGCACGACGACGCTGCTCTTCCATTGCTGCTTCAAAACCAGCTTCGTCAACTTTGATGTTGCGTTCACGACAAACATCAGCCGTCAGGTCAACCGGGAAACCGTAGGTGTCGTACAGACGGAAAGCAGTTTCGCCATCCAGCGTATCGCCAGAAAGTTTCGCCAGCTCTTCGTCCAGCAGCGCCAGACCGCGTTCCAGCGTGCGGGCAAACTGCTCTTCTTCAGTCTTCAGCACCTGCTCAACCTGCGCCTGCTGGCGTTTCAGGTCTTCACCTGCAGATCCCATAACGTCGATCAGCGGACCAACCAGTTTGTAGAAGAAGGTTTCTTTCGCGCCGAGCATATTGCCGTGACGCACTGCGCGACGAATGATACGACGCAGTACATAACCACGGTTTTCGTTGGACGGCATTACGCCATCCGCGATCAGGAACGCACAAGAACGAATGTGGTCAGCGATTACGCGCAGTGATTTATTGCTCAGATCGGTCGCGCCAGTGACTTTCGCTACTGCCTGGATCAGCGTGCGGAACAGGTCAATGTCATAGTTAGAGTTAACGTGTTGCAGCACCGCAGCAATACGCTCCAGACCCATACCGGTATCTACAGACGGCTTCGGCAGCGGTTCCATCGTGCCATCTGCCTGGCGGTTGAACTGCATGAAGACGATGTTCCAAATCTCAATGTAACGGTCGCCGTCTTCTTCCGGACTTCCCGGAGGGCCACCCCAAATGTGGTCGCCATGATCGTAGAAGATTTCGGTGCACGGGCCACACGGACCAGTGTCACCCATCTGCCAGAAGTTGTCAGATGCGTATGGCGCACCTTTGTTATCGCCGATGCGAATAATACGTTCGCGCGGGATCCCTACTTCTTTTTCCCAGATTTCGTAGGCTTCGTCGTCGCTTTCATAGACGGTAACCCACAGACGCTCTTTCGGCAGGGCAAACCATTTTTCACTGGTCAGCAGTTCCCATGCAAACTGAATGGCATCATGTTTGAAATAATCGCCGAAGCTGAAGTTGCCCAGCATTTCAAAGAAGGTATGGTGACGCGCAGTGTAACCGACGTTTTCCAGGTCGTTGTGTTTACCACCCGCACGCACGCAGCGTTGGGAAGTGGTAGCGCGGGAATAATTACGCTTGTCGAGCCCAAGGAACACATCCTTGAACTGGTTCATCCCGGCGTTGGTAAACAACAAAGTTGGGTCGTTATGGGGTACCAGGGAGCTGCTGGCAACTACCTGATGTCCCTTACTATGGAAAAAGTCGAGAAACGCCTGACGGATCTCAGCGGTGCTCTTGCTCATAATTATCCTGAAATCAAGCTAACGAAATATCGCCACCAGCTACAGCGTGTCTTAACCGCCGGGCTGGTAACTGAAAAGTGGGAATAAGATAAGTTTTCTTGACTGGGAAGTAAAATACCGTATGCGTTCAGTCGGCAAAATTTCGCCAAATATCCTGGATATCCTCCATCAGATAGCCGCGATAGAGCAGAAAACGCTGGATCTTAACTTTTTCTGAAAAGACAGTTGGCAAAGGTTCGCCATATTTTCGCGTCGCCTGATCGCGCGCCAGTGCACACCAGTCGATGTCACATTCACGCATCGCTTTTTCTGTCGCCTCGCGGGAAAGACCTTTCTGATTCAGTTCCTGACGGATACGCGCCGGACCGTAACCTTTGCGGCTCCGGCTGGCGATAAAGCGCGCAACAAATCGGCTGTCATCGAGATAGCCATGTTCATGGCACCAGGCAATAACACGCTCGTAATCTTCTACCGTGGCATCAATCTCTTCCGGGCCATTTTTGCCCATGATCGGTGCCGCAAGTTTACGTCGCAGTTCTTGCTCACTGTGATCGCGCACCGCCAGAATGCGTACCGCACGATCCAACAGGCGAGCATATGCCGGGCGACGGGATGTTGATTCTGTCATGGCATACCCTTACAACTTAAAAAGCAAAAGGGCCGCAGATGCGACCCTTGTGTATCAAACAAGACGATTAAAAATCTTCGTTAGTTTCTGCTACGCCTTCGCTGTCATCTACAGAGAAATCCGGCGTTGAGTTCGGGTTGCTCAGCAGCAACTCACGTACTTTCTTCTCGATCTCTTTCGCAGTTTCCGGGTTGTCTTTCAGCCAGGCAGTCGCATTCGCTTTACCCTGACCGATCTTCTCACCTTTGTAGCTGTACCACGCGCCTGCTTTCTCGATCAGCTTCTCTTTCACGCCCAGGTCAACCAGTTCGCCGTAGAAGTTGATACCTTCGCCGTAGAGGATCTGGAATTCAGCCTGTTTAAACGGCGCAGCGATTTTGTTCTTCACCACTTTCACGCGGGTTTCGCTACCCACCACGTTTTCGCCCTCTTTCACCGCGCCGATGCGACGGATGTCGAGACGAACAGAAGCGTAGAATTTCAGCGCGTTACCACCGGTAGTCGTTTCCGGGTTACCGAACATCACACCAATTTTCATACGGATCTGGTTGATGAAGATCAGCAGCGTGTTGGACTGCTTCAGGTTACCCGCCAGCTTACGCATCGCCTGGCTCATCATACGTGCCGCAAGGCCCATGTGAGAATCGCCGATTTCGCCTTCGATTTCCGCTTTCGGTGTCAGTGCCGCCACGGAGTCAACGACGATAACGTCTACTGCGCCAGAACGCGCCAGAGCGTCACAGATTTCCAGTGCCTGCTCGCCGGTGTCCGGCTGGGAGCACAGCAAGTTGTCGATATCGACGCCCAGTTTACGTGCATAGATTGGGTCCAGCGCGTGTTCAGCATCGATAAACGCACAGGTTTTACCTTCACGCTGGGCTGCGGCGATCACCTGTAACGTCAGCGTGGTTTTACCGGAAGATTCCGGTCCGTAGATTTCGACGATACGGCCCATCGGCAGACCACCTGCCCCAAGCGCGATATCCAGTGAAAGCGAACCGGTAGAGATGGTTTCCACATCCATGGAACGGTCTTCACCCAGGCGCATGATGGAGCCTTTACCAAATTGTTTCTCAATCTGGCCCAGTGCTGCCGCCAACGCTTTCTGTTTGTTTTCGTCGATAGCCATTTTTACTCCTGTCATGCCGGGTAATACCGGATAGTCAATATGTTCTGTTGAAGCAATTATACTGTATGCTCATACAGTATCAAGTGTTTTGTAGAAATTGTTGCCACAAGGTTTGCAATGCATACGCAGTAGCCTGACGACGCACCGCATCACGATCACCGCTGAAGCATTCCCGGCGGGTAATGCCTTCGCCGCGGGCAGTGGCAAAAGCAAACCAGACAGTGCCGACAGGTTTCTCTTCACTGCCGCCATCCGGCCCAGCGATACCGCTGATAGACACGGCATAATCAGCACGAGCCGCTTTCAGTGCGCCTATCGCCATTTCCACCACGACGGGTTCGCTCACCGCGCCGTGCTGCGCCAGCGTCTCTTCGCGTACGCCGATCATCTGCGCTTTGGCTTCGTTACTGTAGGTGACAAATCCGCGTTCAAACCAGGCGGAGCTACCGGCAATATCGGTAATCACTTTCGCTACCCAACCGCCGGTACAAGACTCGGCAGTTGTTACGGTTGCGCCACGGGCTTTCAGCGCCTGCCCTACCTGTTCGCTTAACTGCATCAGTTCACTGTCAATCATCACAACCTCAGTCAGTCAAAAAATATATGCCGGACAAGATAGCACTTTCCCGCAGAAGATGGGGACGAGCGATTGATTTTACGAGTTGCGTTCCGGAAAAAGACTGTTGCGACCAGTCGGTAAAGAAAAAGCGCTACCATGCCGCGTTCACATTGATATGTATTCACAGGGAGAGAATAGCAATGGCAACAAAGAAAACGGATAACACGCCACAAAACGTGCTTAAACAAACCACGCAAATGCGTATTTGGGTCATCATTGGTGGCATCGGCGCACTGGTTTTAGTGATATGTAAAATTTTATCTTCTGGCTACCTTGAACCTTTCGACTTCGGTCAGGCTGCGTTAGGCGTTGTCTGCCTGGGATATGCGATATCGCTGTCGAAAAAAATCAAGCAATTACGTCATTCGAATAAACAGTAAGAAAACAGAGGGAAGTTTAACCTCCCTCTTGCAAAGAGTTACTGAACGCGCGCCAGTGCCACGGCTTGTCCTAACTGCCAGACGGCCATTGCGTAATGGGTGCTGTGATTGTAACGGGTGATAGTGTAGAAGTTCGGCAAACCGTACCAGTACTGGTAACCGGTGCCAACATCCAGGCGCAGTAAGCTGGCCTGCTGATGGTTGCCCAGCGGCTGCTGTGGCGTTAGTCCAGCTGCAGCAAGTTGTGAAATGCTGTACATGGTTTTGAAGCCATTCGGTAAGCCTGGTGCCTGACCGTTTGCCATCACTGCGACCTGATCGCCTTTCACCCAGCCGTGCGCTTTGAAATAGTTCGCCACGCTACCGATGGCATCAACCGGATCCCACAGGTTGATATGCCCGTCGCCGCTAAAATCCACTGCATATTGTTTATAAGACGATGGCATAAACTGACCGTAGCCCATCGCCCCGGCAAAGGAACCTTTCAGATTGAGCGGATCGTCCTGCTCATCGCGCGCCATCAGCAAGAAGGTTTCCAGCTCGCCAGAGAAATACTCCGCGCGGCGTGGGTAGTTAAATGACAGCGTTGCCAGCGCATCGAGGATACGGGTTTTCCCCATCACGCGCCCCCAACGGGTTTCAACGCCGATAATCCCGACGATAATTTCCGGCGGTACGCCATACACCTGCCACGCACGATTCAACGCGTCTTCATACTGATTCCAGAAAACCACGCCGTTTTGCACGTTGTCCGGCGTAATAAATTTTTTGCGATAACGCAGCCATGCGCCGTTCGGACCTGATGGCGGCTTCACCGATGTGGTTGGTGCCTGGTTATCCATCAGCCGCAGTACCGAATCCAGACGTTTCGCCTGGGAGAGGATTTCCTGCAATTGCTGACGATCGAAGCCGTGTTTGTTCACCATTTTATCGATGAACTGCTGCGCATTCGGGTTGTTAGCGAAATCGCCGCCCATCTGCATCACATTGTGCTGCGGCTCAAGCAGGAAGCCGCCAGACGGCGTTCCGGTGGTCGTTTCAGTCTCAGTAGGTTTTGGCTTGCTGCTACAGGCGGCAAGCAACACAAAAAGGGGAAGCAATGTTACATAACGACGCTTGAACATGAGGGGTCCATTTAACAAATTCAACCAGGGGCAAGTATGGTAAAGCATCCCGCCCTGCACAAGGAAGCGGTAGTCACTGCCCGATACAGACTTTACATAACTCAACTCATCCGCCTCACTATCCTTTTATACAAACTTTCAAATTAAAATATTTATCTTTCATTTTGCGATCAAAATAACACTTTTAAATCTTTCAATCTGATTAGATTAGGTTGCCGTTTGGTAATAAAACAATAAATCCTGAAGGAGAGAACAATGATAGAAACCATTACTCATGGTGCAGAGTGGTTTATCGGGCTGTTCCAAAAGGGCGGAGAGGTGTTTACCGGGATGGTGACCGGCATTCTTCCGCTGTTGATTAGCCTGCTGGTTATCATGAACGCACTGATTAATTTTATCGGTCAGCATCGTATTGAACGTTTTGCTCAACGTTGCGCCGGTAACCCTGTTTCCCGTTACCTGCTGTTACCGTGCATTGGCACGTTTGTCTTTTGCAATCCGATGACCTTAAGCCTGGGTCGCTTTATGCCGGAAAAGTACAAACCCAGCTATTACGCGGCGGCCTCTTATAGCTGTCACTCAATGAATGGCCTCTTCCCCCATATCAACCCTGGCGAACTGTTTGTTTATCTTGGCATTGCCAGCGGTCTGACAACGCTGAACCTGCCACTTGGCCCACTGGCGGTGAGCTATCTGTTGGTTGGTCTGGTCACTAACTTCTTCCGCGGCTGGGTGACCGATCTAACCACCGCTATTTTTGAGAAAAAGATGGGCATTCAACTTGAACAAAAAGTTCACCTGGCAGGAGCAACATCATGACGCGTATTCGGATCGAAAAAGGAACGGGTGGCTGGGGCGGCCCGCTTGAGCTGGAAGCCACACCGGGCAAAAAAATCGTCTATATCACCGCCGGTACACGTCCTGCATTTGTCGACAAACTGGCACAGCTTACTGGCTGGCAGGCTATCGACGGATTTAAAGAAGGTGAACCTGCGGAGGAAGAAATTGGTGTCGCGGTAATCGACTGTGGCGGCACATTACGCTGCGGCATCTATCCGAAACGGCGTATTCCCACCATTAATATCCACTCGACGGGCAAGTCCGGTCCACTGGCGCAGTACATTGTGGAAGATATTTATGTCTCTGGCGTGAAAGAAGAAAACATCACTGTAGTGGGTGATGCGACACCACAACCCTCTTCCGTGGGCCGTGACTATGACACCAGCAAGAAAATCACCGAACAAAGCGATGGTTTACTGGCGAAGGTGGGAATGGGTATGGGTTCTGCCGTTGCCGTGCTGTTTCAATCTGGCCGTGACACCATCGACACTGTATTAAAAACCATTCTGCCGTTTATGGCGTTCGTCTCGGCGCTCATTGGCATCATTATGGCTTCTGGCCTTGGTGACTGGATTGCCCACGGTCTTGCTCCGCTGGCGAGCCATCCACTGGGTCTGGTCATGCTGGCGCTCATCTGCTCCTTCCCGCTGCTTTCACCTTTCCTCGGCCCAGGCGCAGTTATCGCACAGGTTATCGGCGTATTGATTGGCGTGCAGATTGGTCTCGGCAATATTCCGCCGCATCTGGCTTTACCTGCACTGTTTGCCATCAACGCGCAGGCGGCCTGCGACTTCATCCCGGTCGGTTTGTCGCTGGCGGAAGCCCGTCAGGACACGGTTCGCGTCGGTGTCCCTTCTGTACTGGTGAGCCGCTTTTTAACCGGCGCGCCGACTGTACTGATCGCCTGGTTTGTCTCCGGTTTTATCTATCAATAGAGGCTGAAACATGACCGTTATTTATCAGACCACCATCACCCGTATCGGCGCGAGTGCCACTGACGCCCTCAGCGACCAGATGCTCATCACCTTTCGTGAAGGCGCTCCTGCGGATCTCGAAGAGTATTGCTTCATTCATTGCCACGGCGAGTTGAAAGGTGCACTCCATCCCGGTTTGCAATTTTCGCTCGGGCAGCATCGCTATCCGGTGACCGCCGTTGGCAGCGTGGCGGAAGACAACCTTCGCGAACTGGGTCATGTCACCCTGCGCTTCGATGGTTTAAACGAAGCGGAATTTCCGGGCACTGTCCATGTGGCAGGCCCTGTACCCGACGATATCGCGCCGGGATCGGTTTTGAAGTTTGAATCTGTTAAGGAGTAAAAAATGAATCAGGTTGCCGTTGTTATCGGTGGTGGGCAAACCTTAGGCGCGTTCCTGTGCCACGGTCTGGCTGCCGAGGGGTATCGCGTCGCGGTTGTCGATATTCAGAGCGACAAAGCCGCAAATGTGGCACAAGAAATTAACGCCGAATATGGTGAAGGAACAGCGTACGGTTTTGGTGCTGACGCCACCAGCGAGCAAAGCGTTCTGGCGCTCTCTCGTGGGGTAGATGAAATCTTTGGTCGCGTGGATTTACTGGTCTACAGCGCCGGAATAGCAAAAGCAGCCTTTATCAGCGACTTCCAGCTCGGCGATTTTGATCGTTCGCTACAAGTGAATCTGGTGGGTTATTTCCTGTGTGCGCGTGAATTTTCGCGTTTGATGATCCGCGACGGGATTCAGGGGCGCATTATTCAGATCAACTCGAAATCCGGCAAAGTGGGCAGCAAACACAACTCTGGCTACAGCGCAGCGAAATTTGGTGGCGTCGGACTGACTCAATCACTGGCTCTGGATCTGGCGGAGTACGGCATTACGGTGCATTCACTAATGCTCGGTAATCTGCTGAAATCGCCGATGTTCCAGTCACTGTTGCCACAATACGCGACCAAGCTAGGTATCAAACCGGATCAAGTCGAGCAGTATTACATCGATAAAGTACCGCTCAAACGTGGCTGCGATTATCAGGATGTGCTGAATATGCTGCTGTTCTACGCCAGTCCAAAGGCATCGTACTGCACTGGACAGTCGATTAATGTCACCGGCGGTCAGGTGATGTTCTGATCAACAGCGGAGATCCGTTAAGGATCTCCGCGAGACTAATAGAATGCCTGATGCGCTACGCGCATCAGGCATACAGGACTTCCGCCACTACATTAAGGAAAAGTTATGGTATCCGCACTCATCACCGTCGCCGTTATCGCCTGGTGTGCGCAACTGGCCTTAGGCGGCTGGCAAATTTCTCGTTTTAACCGTGCCTTCGACACACTATGCCAGCAAGGGCGGGTTGGCGTGGGCCGTTCCAGCGGACGCTTTAAACCGCGGGTCGTGGTCGCCATCGCCCTGGACGATCAGCAGCGCATCGTCGATACCTTGTTTATGAAAGGACTGACCGTTTTCGCTAAACCGCAAAAAATTCCCGCAATTACGGGTATGTATCCTGGTGATTTACGGCCCGATGTGATCTTTCCCCATGATCCACTATCACAGAATGCTCTATCATTGGCGCTTAAACTGAAACGTGGATAATTTCGTTGTGAATGTTACTTGCTTGCGAAGTTATCATTTTGAAACCTAAATCAGGTAATCACGCCCATGAAACCTCGTCAGCGTCAGGCCGCCATTCTGGAGTATCTGCAAAAGCAGGGTAAATGCTCGGTTGAAGAATTGGCGCAATACTTTGACACCACAGGCACAACCATTCGCAAAGATCTGGTCATTCTGGAACATGCAGGAACCGTCATTCGTACTTATGGCGGAGTGGTGTTGAATAAAGAGGAATCCGATCCGCCTATCGATCATAAAACACTCATCAACACCCACAAGAAAGAGCTGATTGCAGAAGCTGCCGTTAGTTTTATCCATGATGGCGATTCGATCATTCTTGATGCTGGCAGTACAGTTTTGCAGATGGTCCCCCTGCTCTCGCGCTTTAATAACATCACAGTAATGACCAACAGCCTGCATATCGTCAATGCGCTATCCGAACTGGATAACGAACAAACTATCCTGATGCCAGGCGGAACGTTTCGTAAAAAATCGGCCTCATTTCACGGGCAGCTGGCAGAGAACGCCTTCGAACATTTCAGCTTCGATAAATTGTTTATGGGCACCGATGGCATCGATCTCAATGCAGGCGTAACTACCTTCAACGAGGTCTATACCGTCAGTAAAGCGATGTGTAATGCCGCGCGCGAAGTGATTTTGATGGCGGACTCATCAAAGTTTGGCCGTAAAAGCCCCAACGTAGTTTGCAGTCTTGAAAGCGTCGATAAGCTGATTACCGACGCAGGTATCGATCCAGCGTTTCGTCAGGCGCTGGAAGAAAAAGGGATCGACGTGATCATAACCGGAGAGAGCAATGAGTGAAGCACTACTGAACGCGGGACGTCAGACGTTAATGCTGGAGTTACAGGAAGCAAGCCGTTTACCAGAACGTCTGGGCGATGATTTTGTTCGCGCCGCCAATATCATCCTGCACTGCGAAGGCAAAGTGGTGGTTTCGGGAATTGGCAAATCGGGCCACATTGGTAAGAAAATCGCCGCAACGCTTGCCAGTACCGGCACGCCTGCTTTTTTTGTTCATCCGGCAGAGGCACTGCACGGCGACCTGGGGATGATTGAAAGCCGCGATGTGATGCTGTTTATCTCTTACTCTGGTGGCGCAAAGGAGCTGGATCTGATTATTCCGCGTCTGGAAGACAAATCTATCGCGCTGCTGGCGATGACCGGTAAACCGACATCACCGCTGGGCCTGGCGGCGAAAGCGGTGCTGGATATCTCTGTAGAACGCGAAGCCTGCCCGATGCATCTTGCGCCGACCTCCAGCACCGTCAATACCCTGATGATGGGCGACGCGCTGGCGATGGCGGTCATGCAGGCGCGCGGATTTAATGAAGAAGATTTTGCCCGCTCCCACCCAGCTGGGGCTCTGGGCGCTCGCTTGCTGAACAAAGTGCATCATCTGATGCGCCGTGATGACACCATCCCGCAGGTGGCGTTAACCGCCAGCGTGATGGATGCGATGCTGGAACTTAGTCGCACCGGTCTGGGACTGGTAGCCGTGTGCGACGATCAACGGCTGGTGAAAGGCGTCTTTACCGACGGGGATTTACGTCGCTGGCTGGTTGGCGGCGGTGCACTCACCACGCCAGTTAATGAAGCGATGACGGCAGGCGGCACGACGTTGCTATCGCAAAGTCGCGCCATCGACGCCAAAGAAGTTCTGATGAAGCGCAAAATCACCGCCGCACCAGTGGTGGATGAAAACGGCAAACTCGTCGGCGCGATTAACCTGCAGGATTTCTATCAGGCCGGGATTATTTAATCCTTCAGCCCCAGACGTTTCGCCAACCGATGCAGGTTGGCGACGTCAGTTTCCAGCATTCGCGCACAGGCGGCCCAGTTGTGATGATTTTTTGCCAGTGCCTGGCGAATGGTTTCACGCTGGAACGCTTCTGTTGCTTCACGCAGGTTTTGCTTAACGACGGGCACCGCCGTCACTTCTGGCGGCGGCAATGTCACCTCAGGAAAAGCAAAATGTTGCGCCTCAAGAATCACTTCATCGCCGCTGCGGGTCGCTCTCGCCAGCACCACCGCCCGATGAATAGCATGTTCCAGTTCGCGCACGTTCCCCGGAAAACTATAGTGTTGCAATAAATTCCGCGCCCCGGCACTTAATACCACGCGGGAGAGCCCCAGCCGCAAACGACACTGCTCACAGAAATACCCCGCCAGAAGAATGACGTCATCACCCCGCTCACGCAGCGGCGGCACCAAAAGCGGAAACACACTCAGGCGATGAAACAAGTCAGCACGAAATCGCCCTGCCAGCACCTCTTCGCGCAAGTCGCGGTTAGTCGCCGCCAGCACGCGCACATCGACCCGCAAACTGCGGTCATCGCCAACGCGCTGAATATCGCCATACTGCAACACCCGCAGCAGCTTGGCTTGCAATGCCAACGACAACTCGCCGATCTCATCCAGAAACAGCGTGCCGTTATCCGCCATTTCAAACTTCCCACTGCGGTTACTGATAGCGCCAGTAAACGCCCCTTTCACATGCCCGAACAGTTCACTTTCCGCCACACTTTCCGGCAGTGCGGCACAGTTGAGATAGACCAGCGGATTCACCGCCCGTGGCGAGGCTTCATGAATCGCTTTCGCCACCAGCTCCTTACCGGTTCCCGTCTCACCGCTAATTAGGACGTTGAGATCGGACGCCGCCACAATCTCAATCTCTTTTTTCAATTGCGTCATGCCTGGCGACAGGCCGATCATCTGCGTCTCTTTCAGCGCTTCAAACGGCGCGGCATCGCCCGGCAGCATATTCTGACTTTCCAGTTGTTCAATCAGCAACGCATTGCTTAACGCTCCCGCCGCCAGCGCGGCAATCAGCCGTAACTCTTCGTCGCTGAAAACATCGAACTGATCGGGCTGCATCCCATCGAGCGTCAGTGCGCCGATCAGGTTTTGCCCGGCAAATAAGGGCAGACCAACACAGGCGTGAACCTTCAGACTCTCCTGCCCTGGAATCAAACCGTCATAGGGATCGGGCAATTCACTGTCTGCGGGAAAGCGCACCACGTCCCCGGCGCGGGCAATCGCTTCCAGCCGTGGATGCCCTTCCAGCGCAAAGCGTCTACCGAGAACATCCTTCGCCAGTCCGTCGATGGCAAGCGGAATAAACTGCCGCGAGTCGTAACGTAGCAACGCAGACGCATCGCACTCCAGCACCTGACGCAACGTGGTGATCAGGCGCTGAAAACGATCCTGATGACCAATCCCACGCTGCAATTCGATGGCGATATTCGCCAGCACATCAACGGAAAAACTCATCTTTGCCTCACTGTCAATTTGACTATAGATATTGTCATATCGACCATTTGATTGATAGTCATTTTGACTACTCATTAATGAGCATAAATTAATTTATATATTAAAAACAATTAGATAAAAAACTGGCACGCAATCTGCAATTAGCAAGACATCTTTTTAGAACACGCTGAATAAATTGAGGTTGCTATGTCTATTGTGGTGAAAAATAACATTCATTGGGTTGGTCAACGTGACTGGGAAGTGCGTGATTTTCACGGCACGGAATATAAAACGCTGCGCGGCAGCAGCTACAACAGCTACCTCATTCGCGAAGAAAAAAACGTGCTGATCGACACCGTCGACCATAAATTCAGCCGCGAATTTGTGCAGAACCTGCGTAATGAAATCGATCTGGCGGATATCGATTACATCGTGATTAACCATGCTGAAGAGGATCACGCCGGGGCGCTGACCGAACTGATGGCGCAAATTCCCGATACGCCGATCTACTGTACTGCCAACGCTATCGACTCAATAAATGGTCATCACCATCATCCAGAGTGGAATTTCAACGTGGTGAAAACCGGCGACACGCTGGATATCGGCAACGGCAAACAACTCATTTTTGTCGAAACGCCAATGCTGCACTGGCCGGACAGCATGATGACTTACCTGACGGGCGACGCGGTGCTGTTCAGTAACGATGCTTTCGGTCAGCACTACTGCGACGAGCATCTCTTCAACGATGAAGTGGATCAGACCGAGCTTTTCGAGCAGTGTCAGCGTTACTACGCCAATATCCTGACACCATTCAGCCGCCTGGTAACGCCGAAAATCACCGAGATCCTGGGCTTTAACTTGCCGGTCGATATGATTGCCACCTCTCACGGCGTGGTATGGCGCGATAACCCGACGCAAATTGTCGAGCTGTACCTGAAATGGGCGGCGGATTATCAGGAAGACAGAATCACCATTTTCTACGACACCATGTCGAATAACACCCGCATGATGGCTGACGCTATCGCCCAGGGGATTGCGGAAACCGACCCGCGCGTGGCGGTGAAAATTTTCAACGTCGCCCGAAGCGATAAAAACGAAATCCTGACCAATGTCTTCCGCTCAAAAGGCGTGCTGGTTGGCACTTCGACGATGAATAACGTGATGATGCCGAAAATCGCCGGGCTGGTGGAGGAGATGACCGGATTACGCTTCCGTAACAAACGCGCCAGTGCTTTCGGCTCTCACGGCTGGAGCGGCGGTGCCGTGGATCGTCTTTCCACGCGCCTGCAAGATGCGGGTTTCGAAATGTCGCTTAGCCTGAAAGCCAAATGGCGACCGGACCAGGATGCACTGGAATTATGCCGTGAACACGGTCGTGAAATCGCCCGTCAGTGGGCGCTCGCACCGCTGCCGCAAAGCACGGTGAATACAGTGGTTAAAGAAGAAACCTGTGCCACCACGACGGCTGATCTCGGTCCGCGGATGCAGTGCAGTGTCTGCCAGTGGATTTACGATCCGGCAAAAGGCGAGCCAATGCAGGACGTTGCGCCAGGAACGCCGTGGAGTGAAGTCCCGGATAACTTCCTGTGCCCGGAATGCTCCCTCGGCAAAGACGTCTTTGACGAACTGGCATCGGAGGCAAAATGAGCAACGGCATTGTGATCATTGGTTCAGGCTTCGCCGCCCGCCAACTGGTGAAAAATATTCGTAAACAGGATACCGGTATTCCATTGACCCTGATTGCCGCCGACAGCATGGATGAGTACAACAAACCTGATCTTAGCCATGTGATCAGTCAGGGGCAACGTGCCGACGACCTTACCCGCCAGACGGCGGGTGAATTTGCCGAGCAGTTTAATCTGCGCCTGTTTCCGCACACCTGGGTGACGGATATCGATGCCGAAGCCCATGTGGTGAAAAGCCAGAATAATCAGTGGCAATACGACAAGCTAGTGCTGGCAACCGGTGCCAACGCCTTTGTCCCGCCGGTTCCTGGGCGTGAGTTAATGCTGACGTTAAATAGTCAGCAAGAGTATCGCGCCTGTGAAACACAACTGCGGGATGCCCGACGGGTGTTGATTGTAGGCGGTGGTTTGATTGGTAGCGAACTGGCGATGGATTTTTGTCGGGCAGGCAAAGCGGTCACGCTAATCGACAACGCTGCCAGTATTCTGGCGTCGTTAATGCCACCGGAAGTAAGCAGCCGCTTGCAGCATCGGTTGACGGAGATGGGCGTTTATCTGCTGTTGAAATCTCAGTTGCAGGGGCTGGAAAAAACGGATTCTGGCATTCTGGCAACGCTGGACCGCCAGCGCAGCATCGAAGTGGATGCGGTAATTGCCGCCACCGGACTGCGCCCGGAAACCGCCCTGGCACGACGCGCCGGGCTGACGATTAATCGCGGCGTTTGCGTCGATAGTTATCTGCAAACCAGTAATGCCGATATTTATGCGCTGGGCGATTGCGCGGAAATTAACGGTCAGGTATTGCCGTTCCTGCAGCCGATTCAACTTAGCGCGATGGTGCTGGCGAAGAACTTGCTCGGTGGAAACGCACCGCTGAAACTTCCCGCCATGCTGGTAAAAATCAAAACGCCGGAATTACCGCTGCATCTGGCAGGGGAAACCCAGCGTCGGGATTTGCGCTGGCAGATTTGTACCGAAAGCCAGGGAATGGTGGCGCGCGGCGTTGACGATGCCGACCAGCTTCGCGCCTTTGTAGTCAGTGAGGATCGGATGAAAGAGGCGTTTGGATTGTTGAAAACCTTGCCGATGTAGGCAGGCTAGTGTGCCCAAAATGTCGGATGCGACGCTGGCGCGTCTTATCCGACCTACGGGGAGCGCATGTGTAGGCCGGATAAGGCGTTCACGCCGCATCCGGCACTGCGCCCAAATGCAACACGTTTATCCGTTCTGGGCTTCACCCGCCACCCAACGGGCCGCAGCAATAACCCCCTGCCCCAGAGACAACCCGCCATCCCCCGCCGGTAAACTCTGTGGAAAGAGCAATGTGAAATCAGCAAGATAATGCGCCAGACGTGCACGCAGCAAACGGTTATGAATAACCCCACCGCTAAATACCAGCGTAGTGATACCGCACATTGTGGCCTGCTCACGCATCAACGCGGCAAAACCCTGCGCCAGCGCATCATGAAATGCCCACGCGCGTTGATTAACCGGTGCCTGCCAGTTCAGCCACTGCTGCCAGAAAGTGGCGAGATCCAGTTGATTGTCCACCAGCGGCATCGTCACCGGATGCGTCACTCCCTGGCACGAAGCCGCCAGCGCCTCGAGGCCGCAAGCCGCTTCACCTTCATAACTTAACGTGGCTGGCGCACAGCCCAGCGCAGCCGCTACGGCATCGAACAACCGCCCACACGATGATGCCAGCGGCGCATTGATTCCACGCTCAATGGCCCGCGCCAGCACGCTCCAGTTTTGCTGTTGCACACTTGCCGTTTCAGGGTAATTCTGCCACTCCGGCACAAAGCGCAGGCACTGCGCCAGCAGGTTTCGCCACGGCTGCTTTGCAGCCAAATCGCCCCCCGGAAGCGCCACCGCAGGCAAGCCGCCCAGGTGCTGGCATTCGCGATAGTTCACCCGCAAGCACTCGCCGCCCCACAAAGCGCCGTTCTCGCCCATACCAATACCGTCGAGCGTCAAAGCAATGACATCACCGCCATCCAGCGGCCAGTGATGTTCTGCCAGACACGCCGCCGCGTGGGCATGGTGATGCAGCACCGTTTGCGTCGGCAGATTCATCTCACGCGCCCACTGGCTGGAGACATAGCCCGGATGCGCATCATGCACCACAAACTGTGGAGTAAAATCGTAGATGTTTTGCATCAGGCGCAACGCTTCGCGCCACTGCATCTGAATGCCATCGTCACTTAAATCGCCCAAATGTTGACTCAACACCGACTGTTCACCACGCACCAGACAGAAGGTATTTTTCAGATCCGCACCGAGACACAGCACAGGAGGAATATTTTTAAAGCCCGGAGGCAAAGCCAGCGCATCCGGTACATACCCCCGCGAGCGGCGCAACATTTCGCCACTTTCGCGCACCACTGAATCATCCATCCGCTGCACGATGTCGCGGTTATGAATCAAGAATCCGTCGGCAATGTCCTGCAAGTCCTCCAGCGCCTGTTCGTTGCTGATAGCCGGTGGTTTACCGCTCAGGTTGCCGGAGGTCATCACCAGTGGGCATTGCAGTTCCTGTAACAGCAAATGCTGGAGCGGATTCGCAGGCAACATCACCCCGACTTCGTTAAGGCCAGGGGCGATATCGTCACAAAGTTCCGGAACATATATTTTATCCACCAGTACAATCGGCGCGGCGGGCGTGGTGAGCAACTGACGGGCAGCGTCGGGCAAACCTTCTGCCGTTGGCAACATAACCGCCAGCGGTTTCGCCGGGCGATGTTTGCGCGCCCGTAGTGTCGCCACCGCGTTACTGTTACGCGCATCGCAGGCGAGATGAAATCCGCCAATCCCTTTGATAGCGACAATGTTGCCCATTTTTAACTGAGCGATAGCCGCCTGTAATGCCGCCTCTTGTTTCGCATGTTCACCATGACTTAGCCATTCAAGATGTGGGCCACACTCCGGGCAGGCCACCGGCTGGGCGTGGAAGCGACGATCGAGCGGGTCGCGATATTCTTTATCGCAGGCCGGACATAGCGGAAACGCCGCCATCACGGTAAATGGACGGTCGTAAGGCATCGCGCGAATAATGGTGAAACGCGGGCCGCAGTGAGTACAGTTGATAAACGGATAACGATAACGCCGTTCGCCTGGGGTATTCATTTCGGCAAGACAGGCAGGACAAGTAGCGGCATCGGGAACAATTTGCGTATTCATGACGCCGCCCGCGCTCTGGCGGATGGTGAACTCAGTGGGCGGCTGCATCCAGATAAACGGCTCACATTCGACGCTATCAATACGCGCCAGCGGCGGGCAGTGCTGATGCAATTGAACAAGAAACGTTTCCGGGTCTTCCAGCAGCCGGACTTCTACGCCATCGCCGTCATTACAGACATCGCCGTGAAGATTTAATTGCTGTGCCAGTTGCCAGACAAAGGGACGAAAACCGACGCCCTGCACTTTGCCACGAATACGCAGTTGGACACCGCAAGATGTGTTTTTTGCCATTGAGTTATTCCCGCCATCATGAATTGCGTAACCCGCCCAGCCGGACACGACCGCGTCGCATCCGGTAGTCACAGGTTGGCGATACCGCCCGCTCCGTATTCTACGAATATTTCCGGGAATTCCTTTGATGCCAGAACAGTTCTGTAAGATTTTTAGAACATCAGCGCCGTGCGGCGGCGTTTTTCTGCGCTCAGTTGTTCAAGTTTATTTCGATCGACACAAATCAGCGCATGGGTCGGGCAAGCAGCCATACAGGCCGGGCCATCTTCACGATGGTTACAGAGGTCGCATTTATTGGCTTCGGCTTTGTCAGCGCGTACGTTAAGCCCTGCGCCGCTGTTGCGAATCACCGGACGCACTACCACTTCCATCGCACCATACGGGCAAGCCACAACGCAGGTTTTGCAACCAATGCAACGTTCCTGCATGACATGAACAAACCCTTTATCACGGCTGATAGCACCATTCGGGCAGACGTTAGCGCACGGTGCATCTTCACACTGACGGCAGACTGTCGCCGTGGAAATGTTCACACCTTTAATGACATGGATTCGCGGTAAAAAAGTTTCCGGGGTCAGCGATGCACAGTCCTGATTCTCCTGATGAGAAACCACGCACGCCACTTCACAGGTACGACAACCAATACATTTACTTGCGTCAGCAATGATGAAACGGTTCATCAAATTCTCCAGCAATGACAGTTAATGCGCCGATACATTCACAAATCATGCCAATTTTTAATTTATTGTTATTTAAAGAAATTAAATTCTGCAATGCAGAAAAAACGATGTCATCGACACTAGTGACGATGACATGTGATGACAATGTTTATCGCGAAAGAGCAATGAGTGAGTCGCGGCGGATCAGTTTTCCGCTGAAGGTTTTCGGCGGTGTGTAAGCACCACCATCGAGCATAAATATCAGCCGCCCAATTATTTCCTGAATCATCTCAGTCACCGGAATTTTTACGCTGGAGAGCGCCGGAACGGTGTAGGGGGCAATTGCGATATCATCAAATCCAATAACCGATACTTGCCCCGGCACCGCTACACCACGGTCATGCAACGCTTTCATCGCACCTATCGCCATATCGTCGTTACTGGCAACTAACGCGCTAAATTTAGCCCCACGTTCGAGCAACGTTTCTACCCCTTCGGCCCCGCTGGCAGGCGTCCATTTACCGTTAGCGATAAGTTTTTCATTGAGTGCAATACCATGCTGCGCCAGCGCGTCTTTATATCCGGCAAGGCGTTCAATGCTGGTGGGGGAATCCATCGAACCGGTAAGGAAAGCAATCTCCTGATGTCCGGCGTTTATCAACTCTGCCACGGCGTTAAAGCTGGTCTGTTTATGATCGCACCAGACGCTATGGCTGCTGTTTTTGCGCAGGCGGCGATTGAGCACCATTATCGGCTGATTGTGTGCGTCAATGATGTCATCAATCTCATCCACGCTTAAAAAGCGCGGGTAAATCATAATGGCGTCGCAGCGCAGATCCAGCAGATACTGAATCGCCTGGCGTTCTTCTTCGGCGCTATGTTTGCCATCTGCCAATAGCAGCTGACGCCCTTTCTCTTCCGCCATTCTCGCGGTATGAAACAGTAATTCACTAAAATAAATGCCGTGGTAAAGCGTGTTGGTCACTACCAGCCCCAGCGTCTGGGTACTCTTCGCTGACAGATTGCGCGCCAGCAAATTTGGGCGGTAACCGCTCTCTTCTACCGCCTGAAACACGCGATCTTTAGTCTCCTGGCTGACGTAGCCATTACCTGAAAGCACGCGGGAAACGGTCGCTTTTGAAACCCCGGCGCGCTTCGCCACTTCCAGCATCGTCGTCATCATTTTCATCCCTTTACACGCAATCAACGCAGTGTACTGCACCGTTGGCTGATTGTCCTTGCGCAAGCAGCGGGAAAAATATTCAGGTGACCGGTTTCACAAATATAAAAAATGAGCAATTAACTCTCTTGCTTAATCAGTATCAACTATTCATGATTTTGTGAAACCGGTTTCTTAATTCCGTTTCAGCATCGGCAATTTCCCGTCACGTCGACTGATAACAACTACCTCTACCCTACTGATAACAGGATAAAATCCGATGGCCAAAAATTATGCGGCGCTGGCACGCTCGGTGATAGCGGCACTGGGCGGCGTTGATAACATCTCGGCAGTCACGCACTGTATGACGCGTTTGCGCTTTGTTATCAAAGATGATGCACTGATCGACAGCCCAACGTTAAAAACTATCTCCGGCGTGCTCGGTGTGGTACGTAGTGACAACCAGTGTCAGGTGATTATCGGTAATACGGTTTCGCAGGCTTTTCAGGAAGTTGTCAGCTTGTTACCTGGAGATATGCAGCCCACGCAGCCCGTGGGGAAACCCAAACTCACGCTACGTCGCATTGGTGCGGGGATCCTGGATGCGCTGATCGGCACCATGTCACCGCTGATCCCGGCGATCATCGGCGGATCGATGGTCAAACTGCTGGCGATGATCCTCGAGATGAGCGGCGTGCTGACAAAAGGATCGCCGACCTTAACTATTCTCAATGTGATTGGTGATGGTGCTTTCTTCTTCCTGCCGCTGATGGTCGCTGCTTCTGCCGCCATCAAATTTAAAACCAATATGTCGCTGGCGATTGCCATTGCGGGTGTGCTGGTACATCCGAGTTTTATTGAGCTGATGGCGAAAGCGGCCCAGGGTGAACATGTTGAATTTGCCCTGATTCCGGTCACCGCGGTGAAATACACCTACACAGTGATCCCGGCGCTGGTGATGACCTGGTGCCTGTCATATATCGAACGCTGGGTGGACAGCATTACGCCAGCGGTGACGAAAAACTTCCTCAAGCCGATGCTGATTGTGTTGATTGCCGCACCGCTGGCAATCCTGCTGATTGGCCCGATTGGTATCTGGATCGGTAGCGCCATTTCGGCGCTGGTTTACACCATTCATGGTTATCTGGGCTGGCTTTCAGTCGCCATTATGGGCGCGCTGTGGCCTCTGCTGGTAATGACCGGGATGCACCGCGTCTTTACGCCAACCATCATTCAAACTATTGCCGAAACCGGCAAAGAAGGGATGGTCATGCCGTCAGAAATCGGCGCTAACCTGTCGCTGGGCGGTTCATCGCTGGCGGTGGCGTGGAAAACGAAAAACCCGGAACTGCGCCAGACGGCGCTGGCGGCGGCGGCATCGGCCATTATGGCGGGGATTTCCGAACCGGCATTATACGGCGTGGCGATCCGCCTGAAACGTCCGCTTATCGCCAGTCTTATCAGCGGTTTTATTTGCGGCGCGGTTGCCGGTATGGCGGGGCTTGCCAGCCACTCAATGGCAGCGCCGGGATTATTTACCAGCGTGCAGTTCTTCGACCCGGTGAATCCAATGAGCATCGTCTGGGTGTTCGCCGTCATGGCGCTGGCGGTCGTGCTGTCGTTTATCCTCACACTGTTGCTCGGCTTTGAGGATATTCCTGTTGAGGAAGCGGCTGCCCAGGCGCGAAAGCATCAGAGCGTACAACCGACCGTCGCCAAAGAAGTAAGTCTTAATTGAGGATGAAAATGTCAGTATTTCCGCAAGGTTTTTTATGGGGCGGCGCGCTTGCCGCCAACCAATCTGAAGGTGCGTACCGTGAAGGTGGCAAAGGGCTGACCACGGTCGATATGATCCCACACGGCGAGCATCGAATGGCGGTGAAACTGGGGCTGGAAAAACGGTTTCAGTTGCGCGATGACGAGTTTTATCCCAGCCATGAGGCGACGGATTTTTATCATCGTTATAAAGAAGATATCGCCCTGATGGCAGAGATGGGATTCAAGGTTTTTCGCACCTCGATTGCCTGGAGCCGCCTCTTTCCGCAGGGCGATGAACTGACGCCCAACCAGCAGGGCATTGCTTTTTACCGCGCGGTATTTGAAGAGTGTAAAAAGTACGGTATCGAACCGCTGGTCACGTTGTGTCACTTCGACGTGCCGATGCATCTGGTCACTGAATATGGCTCCTGGCGTAACCGCAAGCTGGTGGAGTTTTTCAGCCGCTACGCCCGGACCTGCTTTGAAGCATTTGATGGCCTGGTGAAATACTGGCTCACCTTCAATGAAATCAACATTATGTTGCATAGCCCGTTCTCCGGCGCGGGTCTGGTTTTTGAAGAAGGGGAAAATCAGGAGCAGGTGAAATATCAGGCTGCGCATCACCAACTGATTGCCAGTGCGCTAGCCACCAAAATCGCTCATGAGGTTAACCCGCAAAATCAGGTGGGCTGTATGCTGGCGGGCGGTAACTTCTACCCTTACAGTTGCAAGCCGGAAGATGTCTGGGCGGCGCTGGAGAAAGATCGGGAAAACCTGTTTTTTATCGATGTGCAGGCGCGGGGCGCGTATCCGGCTTACTCTGCCCGCGTATTCCGCGAAAAAGGGGTAACCATCGACAAAGCACCGGGCGATGATGAAATCCTGAAAAACACCGTCGATTTTGTCTCTTTCAGCTATTACGCCTCGCGCTGCGCCTCGGCGGAGATGAACGCCAACAACAGCAGTGCGGCGAACGTGGTGAAATCGCTGCGTAACCCGTATCTACAGGTGAGCGACTGGGGCTGGGGTATTGATCCACTCGGTCTGCGTATCACTATGAACATGATGTATGACCGTTATCAGAAGCCGCTGTTTCTGGTGGAAAACGGCCTGGGCGCAAAAGATGAATTTGCTGCCAATGGCGAGATTAACGACGACTATCGCATCAGCTATTTACGCGAACATATCCGCGCAATGGGCGAAGCGATTGCAGACGGCATTCCGCTGATGGGCTACACCACCTGGGGCTGTATTGATTTAGTTTCCGCGTCAACGGGTGAAATGAGCAAACGCTACGGTTTTGTCTATGTAGACCGTGACGACGCAGGCAACGGTACGCTGACGCGCACGCGTAAGAAATCGTTCTGGTGGTATAAAAAAGTAATTGCCAGTAATGGGGAAGATTTAGAGTAAGTAACCGTGCCGGATGCGGCGTGAACGCCTTATCCGGCCTACGTGTCGCACGAACCAGGAAAGCCCGATAAGCGCAGTGCATCGGGCAATTTAGCATTTGGCATCAGAGCTGGTTCACCCCATCAAGAACATCCCTGTCCTGATTCCTTATTGAAAAACTACTCTTCTTCCACCGCTAGCTGCGCAAATCCACCATTCCCTTCCCAGCCTTCCAGTCGCTGATAAACGGTTTCTACCGCATCTTTAATCGGCTGGGTCATCGGGTAGTAAAAGCCGACGATATCCGGCTGGATGCCGAGGAAAATCACTTCGCCAATGTCTTCTTTTAACTGGTCGATAAGGTAGTTCAGCGGCATGTTATGGGTAGTCATCATAAACATCTCGGCGATGTCATCCGGATCGATGATGCGGATCTCGCCGGGGTTTAGCCCCATATCCGTGGCGTCGACAATCAGCAGTCGCGTCGGGCGCAGTTCGCGGATGGCGACAATGTCGTTTTCCGGTGCGCTACCGCCGTCAATCACCACCCAGTTACCTTTCGGCGCGGCGGCGCACTTTTCCGCCAGCAGCGGACCTGCGCCATCATCGCCCATCATGCTATTGCCAACACAGAGTAAAACGTCAGTCACGCAGTCTCCTCACCATCAAATAGATGGCATTTTCCTGATAAATATCATGCAGCATACTTAACAGCATGGTACTCCATTCTTTCTGCTGCAAAGTTTGCGTTGCCCGGGCTTTATCGAATGCGTTGGCCAGCATCGGCACATGGTTAATGTCGATAACGATCTCACCATATTTCGGCACGCCTTCCATTTTACGGCGGGCTTCACTGCCCGCCTCCAGAGTGGCAATCCATGCCAGATATTCATCCCACGGGCAGGTGAGCGCGGCTTCCAGGCAATCGATAACCCCAAGGTGGTGACCAATCGCCAGGCTGTAATAGACCACCTGCTGCGCCTCGGCGGGCGTGGCATCGTTCTCATCAATAAATTTACGGCTCAGTTGACTGAACACCACCTTTTCACTCATCGAATACGCGCCTCTTCAACAACATGATTCAGATGGCTGACAATCTCGTTCAGACGCGGATCGTTTTCCGCTTCCAGCCAGCGTGCAACCTGCTCTTCACCCTGCCCTAACTGCGTCAGGAAATCATCGGCAATCTGGCGACCGTAACGATAACCCGCCAGGCGGCGTGCTTCGCGATCTACTTTTACACGCAGCGGCTGCACCATATCGCCATGCAGGATCTCTGCCGGTTGTTCATCCAGTTCACCCGGCCCACGGGCGTGAATTTTCTGCTCCAGCAGGCCGAGCGCCATTGCAAAGCCGTACAGCGTGGCGGCTGGCGTTGGCGGGCACCCCGGAATGTAGACATCCACCGGGACGATTTTATCCGTACCCCCCCACACGCAGTAGAGATCGTGGAAGATCCCGCCGCTGTTACCGCAGGCACCGTAGGAGATACAGATTTTCGGGTCCGGCGCGGACTGCCACGCACGCAGCGCAGGGGATCGCATTGCACGGGTGACCGCGCCGGTAAACAGTAAAATATCCGCATGACGCGGAGACGGAACGACTTTAATGCCGAAGCGTTCTGCATCGAACAGCGGCGATAAGGTTGCGAAAATTTCAATTTCGCAGCCGTTGCAGCCGCCGCAGTCCACGCGGTAAACGTAGGCAGAACGTTTGATTTTTTTCAGTAACGACGCCTTCATACTGGCGATGGATTCATCCACCGTCATCGGGACCGGAATGCCGTTGGCGTCACGGGGGCCTAATAAATTGCTCATCAGATGGCCTCTTTCATATGGCGAGTCAGTTCAATACGGTCGGACGGCACCAGGCATTTCTGGCGCTTACATTCCGGGCAAGTCTCAAAGCTTTCGCGGTGGTTTTCCGCGCGGCTGTCGCCATTGTGCTTAAGCAGCGCAATGGCGTAGTCGATCTCTTTCTGGACGGCGAAAGGACGATTACAGACGCGGCAGTTGCACAGCGCGAAGCGGGACTGTTGCAGGAAATCTTCTTTCTTCCACACCGCCAGTTCGTACTCTTGCGACAGTTTGATCGCCGCCGTCGGGCAGACTTCTTCGCAGCGTCCACAGAAGATGCAGCGTCCAAGATTGAACTCCCACGCCAGCTCACCGGTGGCGAGGTCAGTTTCAACCGTTAAGGCGTTTGACGGGCAGGCATTGACGCAGGCTGCACAGCCGATGCACTGCTGCGGGTTCTGCTCTGGCTTACCACGGAAGTTTTTATCAACCGCAATCGGCTCCAGCGGGTAAGACGAGGTCGCCGTGCCGGTTTTGATGACTTTTTTGATAAAGGTAAACATGGCGATTCCTTATTTCAGCGGCGAGTTTTTACGCTCAATGCTGTAGCGCTCAAGTTCTTTGTACGGCACCACTTTGCTCTTCTTCTTACGCACATCGACCACGGTCATGCGGTCGGTACAGGAGTAGCAAGGGTCCAGGCTACCAATAATCAGCGGCGCATCAGAAACGGTGTTGCCGCGCAGCATGTAGCGCAGGGTCGGCCAGTTCGCGTAGGTCGCGGCACGGCAGCGCCAGCGGTACAGCTTCTGGTTGTCGCCGGTCATGCTCCAGTGGATATCATCGCCACGCGGCGCTTCGGCAAAGCCCAGCGCAAAACGGTGTGGAATGTAGGTAAAGCCTTCCACCATCAGTGGGCCACCCGGCAGGTTATCCAGACCGTAGTCGATCATGTTCAGCGCGGTATAGACTTCGTTGATACGCACTTTCAGACGGGAAATCACGTCGCAGCCCTGCTCGCTGTGGACTTCCATTGGCAGCAGGCCATAACCAACAAACGGGTGATCGGCACGGGTATCGCGGGCGTGACCGCTGGCACGGACCATCGGGCCAACGTTACTGAAGTCGCGGGCAATTTCCGGGTCCAGACGACCAATGCCAACGGTGCGCTGTTCCATGTTCGGTGTGCTCAGCAGCACATCCACCAGTTCCTGCACTTCACGACGCATCTGCTGCGCCAGTTGACGGGTCTGGATCATGTCATCTTTCAGCAGATCGCGACGAATCCCGCCGATCAGGTTCAGGCCGTAAGTTTTACGCGCACCGGTAAGGATCTCCGCCATTTTCATGGAGGTTTCACGCACACGGAAGAACTGCATAAAACCGGAGTCAAAGCCAGTGAAGTGGCAAGCAAGGCCAAGGTTGAGCAGATGCGAGTGCAGGCGTTCCACTTCCAGCAAAATGGCGCGAATCATCTGCGCACGTTCTGGCACCTGAATACCCATCGCGTTTTCCACCGATGTGGTGTAAGCGGTGCTGTGGGCAAAGCCGCAGATCCCGCACACACGGTCAGAGAGGAAGGTCACTTCGTTGTAACCCATGCGGGTTTCCGCCAGTTTTTCCATGCCGCGATGGACATAGAACAGGCGGTAGTCGGCGTCGATAATGTTTTCGCCATCAACGAACAGACGGAAGTGGCCCGGTTCGTCAGAAGTGACGTGCAGTGGACCAATCGGCACGACGTTGTTTTTCTTGTCGCCCAGTTCGTTGATGAACTCGTAGGTTTCAGCATCAGTAGTTGGTGCCGGACGTTGACGATAATCCATGCTGTCTTTACGCAGCGGGTAGAGTTCATCCGGCCAGTCATCCGGCAGCACCAGACGGCGTTCATCCGGAAGCCCTACCGGAATCAAACCGTACATATCGCGCACTTCACGCTCGCCCCACACCGCCGCCGGAACGCGCGGCGTTACGGACGGATATTCTGGTTTGTTGGCGTCAACTTCGACGCGAACCGTAATCCAACACTTGGTGCCCTTCTCCATCGACAGCACGTAATAAACGGCGTAATGACCATTCAGTTTGCGTTCGTCGTTACCAAAAAGCACCGACAGCCAGCCCCCCTGCTTGTAGTAGAGGAACTCCACCACTTCCGGCAGATAGTTCACCTTCACGGTGACAGTCAGCTGATCTTTGGTCTGCCAGGCGTGGTCCAGCACGACGCCCGGAAATGCCTCATTCAGCGCGGCGAGATAATGTTGACCTAATTTTTCTTCAGACATGCTCAAACTCTCTTTAATCACGCCGCCAGCAAGGAGACGAACGCTAAAAATGCAAAGCCAAAACCAGCCCAGGTAATGCGTGGTGTAATATCAAGACGCAGACGGGCCATGCTGTTTTCGAACAGCGCGATAACCAGTACGCCGACCACCAGTTTGACGATGGCAATCACCAGCGCCAGCAGCAGCCCACCGGCAGTGAAGGTTTCCATTTGTCCCCACGGAATAAACACCCCGACGAACATCTGTAACACCACCAGCTGTTTCAGGCTGATACCCCATTTCATGACGCCAAAGCCGCTGCCGCTGTACTCAGAGAGCGGACCTTCCTGCAGCTCCTGCTCGGCTTCCGCCAGGTCGAACGGCAGTTTGCCCATTTCGATAAAGGTGGCGAATGCGCAGGCACAGAGCGCCAGCACCAGCGGAATGCTCTGGCTCAGCGGCCAGTGATAAACGGTGTCGGTGATGTTGCTGATGTTGGTGGAACCGGCCACCTGCGCGGCGACCCACAGACCAAGCAGCAACATCGGTTCAACCAGCACGCCCAGCATCGCTTCACGGCTCGCGCCAATAGCAGTAAACGGACTACCGGTATCCAGACCAGAAATGGCAAAGAAGAAACGCGCAATGGCGAAGAGATACAGTAAAGTGATCAAATCCCCCAGTTGCGGCAGCGGAGAACCGACAGTCACTACCGGCAGCGCGGTAGCGATAGTCAACATGACGCCAACCATTACGTACGGTGTCAGGCGGAACACCCAGCCGGAGGCATCGGGACCAACGCTCTGACGACCCAGCAGTTTGATAATGTCGCGATACTCCTGCAACACGCCCGGCCCGCGACGGTTATGCAAGCGGGCGCGCGCCACGCGGGTAATACCGGAGAGCAGCGGCGCAACGGCAAATAACACCAGCGCCTGAATTAACGGATATAAAACACTCATTCTCAGGCTCCTCGTGAAACAATAATCACCACCAGCACCGCCAGTTCAACCAGCGCCATCCGGCGGAACAGCAACGCACTCCCCTCGCACTGCCAGCCTGGTACCAGCGACACCGGATTCAGCCATTTGCGCAGTTTCAACACTGGCGCAAATGCCTGTTTCACCGGCATGGCAAAACCGTGAGCGGTAATCACCATTGATTTTTCATGGTCGTAGCCGCACACCCAGGCCGCGCCGCGGGAACGCGACGGCAAACGATCGCCTTTGCAAATCGCCATAATGATGAATGGCAGCAGCGGGCAGGCAATCAGCAGCAACGTGATCATTGGTTGAGAAACGGTTGTATTAGCAGGCTCCAGCGGCAGAGGTACGGCAGCAGACAACATCGGCAGCAGCCACGGCGCAGCAACACCGCCAATCACGCAGCAAATCGCCAGTGCCACTACGCTTACGCTCATCAGGAGCGGCGCACAGGTGGCGTTTTCGGCTTCTTTGGTACGCGGCGCGCCAAGGAAAGTTACGCCATAAACTTTCGCCATACACATCACTGCCAGTGCACCGGTAATTGCCAGCCCCACGGCGAGCAGCGGCCCGAGAAGACGGGCAACAAACGCGCCACTATTGCTCAGTTTGAAGAAGGATTGATAGATAACCCATTCCCCGGCAAAACCGTTCAGCGGTGGCAGCGCAGCCATTGCCATCAGACCGACCAACATGGCGATGGAGATAACCGGCATTTTTTTGCCAATACCGCCGAGTTTTTCGATATCGCGATGCCCGGTACGGAACCAGACGCTCCCCGCACCAAGGAACAGTACGCTTTTAAACAGGCTATGGTTAAGCAGATGGTACAAACCACCGACCAGACCAAGGGCAATCAGCGCCGGTTGTTCTAGCGCGATACCCGTTACGCCAGCGCCCAGCCCCAGCAGAATGATGCCGATATTCTCCAGGGTGTGGTAAGCCAGCAGGCGCTGGATGTTGTGCTCCATCAGCGCATACAGACCGCCGACGAACGCGGTGATCATGCCGAGTACCAGAAGTGCAATTCCCCACCACAGCGGTGCATTACCGCCCAGCAGTGACAGGGTTAAAATACCCAGCAGGCCAATTTTCATCACCACCGTGGAAAACAGCGCGGCAGCTGGCGCAGAGGCGTTAGCATGAGCCTGTGGCACCCAGCCGTGCAGCGGGATAATCCCGGCCAGCAGGCCAAAACCAATCACACCGAGCAGCCAGATATCGGAACCAAGCGGCAGCTGTTGCATGCGCATATCCAGCAGGCGCAGATCCAGCGTGCCGTAACGTTGCCACAGCAGCCAGCAAGCAATCGCCAGCAGCAAAGTGCCAAGACGCCCCAGCGCAAACCACAGTTTGCCCTCTTTGCTGTTGCTGGTGAGGAACACCGCACACAGGGCCATGATTTCTGCCATTACTACGAACATGCCCAGATTGCTGGCAATGACGGCACAGACGGCAGCAGCCATCAACATATTGATTTGCAAACCGTTGCATTTCACCTGCGCATGGCGATGCCAGTCAATGTTGTAAAGGCTGACAAACAGACCGCACAGTCCGAGGGTTATCAGCCAAATCGCATTAAGCGGAGAGATTTGCACATTGTAGCTTACCAGCGACAACGCGCCGCTCACGCCAACCGCGCCAGTCAGCACAGTGAAGCCTGCGGCTGCCGTATACAGGCTACCCACCGCGCCGCCAATTCCGGCAATCCAGCCGCTTAACGCCTTTTGAAAAGAAAAGAGAAATGCCAGAACAGCGGCGGCAACAAACCACGCCACGCCGCTATTGATCAGGGAAATTGCGCTCATTTAGCCTCTCCACTTTGAGCCTGCTGAAACAAGGTGAGATCGCCAAAGTCCGTGTTAAAGGTCAGCTCACGCTTACGCTTGCTGACGCGGGCGATATCGGTGTTATCCACCAGATGCAGGGCTTTGGTTGGGCACATCCGCACGCAGGCTGGACCTTGTTCATCAAAGCTACAGAGGTCACATTTGACGGCGATCGCGCGAATACCCGGCACCCAGTCAAGCAACGTGCTGACACGCGCCGGAGCAGGCGGTGCCGGTGGTGCTTTCGGAGTATTGGCGTTTGCCGGAATATCCAGCGGACGGCTGCCGGAAAATTCGATTGCGCCAAACGGGCAGGCGATGCCGCACAGTTTGCAGCTTACGCACAGGCTTTCATTCAGCTGCACTGCCCCATCAACGCGGGTGATAGCGTTAACCGGGCAGACCACCGCACAGGGCGCATCTTCACAGTGGTGACAGAGCTGCGGCGCAGATTCTTTTTCATTTAGCATCACTCGCAGGCGCGGCATTGATTGCAGGCCGTGCTGGCGATGCGTCTCTGAACAGGCGGCCTCACAGGTGTGGCAGCCGATACAGAGCGTGGAGTCAGCAATTACAAAACGATTCACCAGGCATTCCTCAGGTGATTGTCATTTTTGACGAAAACATGCCGATGAAATGTCATTTTCGACACTCATCGACACGCCCATCCCCAAACAGGCGTAACGCCTGCAAAACGGGCAAAGCCTCAGCTCATGCCGCCGGGCTTTGTCCCTTTACCAGTTGGCTTAAATTCACCGGTACATTGTTTTCAATGGCGGTGTATAAGCTGTCGTAAACGCCAGCGATTTTTTCGAGATAGTGTTCCAGTACCTGTTCGCGATCGCGGATGTTGACCTTGCCATCTATCATTCCGTCAATGCTCAATTGTGCCTGCGCAATCCGCTGTTTTTCTTCACCCTCTTTCGTTTCGACGTAATACTCGATGGTGTGGCTGTTAAAGCCATCCGCCAGGGTGACGTAAATGCGAAAATGTTCAAAAAGGACGAAACAGAGTTCTTTGTCTGGCGCACAGCTCATGGCGTGATGCAGGCGCGCTTTCGATAACGTGATCCCCTGAACCAGCGAATTGCAGTAGAGATGCCACTGGTCCTGTAGGCGACGATGCCGCTGTGCGATGTAATCGGCTTTCTCGCTTATTTCCCAAATAGTCATTGTCAGGTTACCCGTTTAACAGAGATGCCAGCTTTAAGCATTTTTTGTGCCAACTTTTAATTTATTGTTATAAAAGAGATTTTTAGGATTATGGTGAATTTCGTCGCCGTGTCGACGTGTCATTTCGACATCATCGACATTATTCACTTTAGGGATAATCAACACTGGCACAATTATTGCTTGTAGCTGGCAATAGTTAATGGGAGGCGATATGCACGAAATAACCCTCTGCCAACGGGCACTGGAATTGATCGAACAGCAGGCCGCAAAACACGGCGCAAAACGCGTAACTGGGGTCTGGCTCAAAATTGGCGCATTTTCTTGTGTCGAAACCAGCTCTCTTGCCTTTTGTTTTGATCTGGTTTGCCGCGGCAGCGTGGCAGAAGGTTGTAAACTGCACCTCGAAGAACAAGAGGCCGAATGCTGGTGTGAAACATGCCAACAGTATGTGACGCTACTGACCCAGCGCGTCCGGCGCTGTCCACAGTGTCATGGCGACATGCTACAAATTGTGGCAGACGACGGTTTACAGATTCGGCGGATAGAAATAGACCAGGAGTGAGCGATGTGTACAACATGCGGTTGCGGTGAAGGCAACCTGTATATCGAGGGTGATGAACATAACCCTCATTCCGCGTTTCGTAGCGCGCCATTTGCCCCGGCGGCACGCCCGAAGATGAAAATCACCGGCATTAAAGCGCCTGAATTTACCCCCAGCCAGACTGAAGAAGGCGACCTGCATTACGGTCATGGCGAAGCGGGCACTCACGCGCCGGGTATGAGCCAGCGCCGGATGCTGGAAGTCGAAATTGACGTGCTGGACAAAAACAACCGTCTGGCTGAACGCAACCGCGCGCGCTTTGCTGCCCGTAAGCAACTGGTGCTCAACCTGGTTTCCAGCCCTGGTTCCGGTAAAACCACCCTGCTGACGGAAACCTTAATGCGCCTGAAAGACAGCATTCCGTGCGCAGTTATTGAAGGTGACCAGCAAACCGTGAACGATGCCGCGCGCATTCGCGCTACCGGCACACCAGCGATTCAGGTGAATACCGGTAAAGGCTGCCATCTTGACGCACAGATGATTGCCGACGCCGCGCCGCGCCTGCCACTGGACGATAACGGTATTCTGTTTATCGAAAACGTTGGCAACCTCGTATGTCCGGCGAGCTTCGATCTCGGTGAAAAACACAAAGTGGCGGTGCTTTCCGTTACCGAAGGTGAAGACAAACCGCTGAAATATCCACATATGTTTGCCGCCGCCTCACTGATGCTGCTCAACAAAGTTGACCTGCTACCGTATCTCAATTTCGACGTTGAGAAGTGCATCGCCTGCGCCCGCGAAGTCAATCCAGAAATTGAAATCATCCTTATTTCCGCCACCAGCGGCGAAGGGATGGACCAGTGGCTGAACTGGCTGGAGACACAGCGATGTGCATAGGCGTTCCCGGCCAGATCCGCACCATTGACGGCAACCAGGCGAAAGTCGACGTCTGCGGCATTCAGCGCGACGTCGACCTAACGTTAGTCGGCAGCTGCGATGAAAACGGTCAGCCACGCGTGGGCCAGTGGGTACTGGTTCACGTTGGCTTTGCCATGAGCGTAATTAATGAAGCCGAAGCGCGCGACACTCTCGACGCCTTACAAAACATGTTTGACGTTGAGCCGGATGTCGGTGCGCTGTTGTATGGCGAGGAAAAATAATGCGTTTTGTTGATGAATATCGCGCGCCGGAACAGGTGATGCAGTTAATTGAGCATCTGCGCGAACGTGCTTCACATCTCTCTTACACCGCTGAACGCCCTCTGCGGATTATGGAAGTGTGCGGCGGTCATACCCACGCCATTTTTAAATTCGGCCTCGACCAGTTACTGCCGGAAAACGTTGAGTTTATCCACGGTCCGGGTTGCCCGGTATGTGTACTGCCGATGGGAAGAATCGACACCTGCGTGGAGATTGCCAGCCATCCGGAAGTCATCTTCTGTACCTTTGGAGACGCCATGCGCGTGCCGGGGAAACAGGGGTCGCTGTTACAGGCAAAAGCGCGCGGTGCCGATGTTCGCATCGTTTACTCGCCAATGGATGCGTTGAAACTGGCGCAGGAGAATCCAACTCGTAAAGTGGTGTTCTTCGGCTTAGGGTTTGAAACCACCATGCCGACGACGGCCATCACTCTGCAACAGGCGAAAGCCCGCGATGTGCAAAATTTTTACTTTTTCTGCCAGCATATTACGCTGATCCCAACGCTACGCAGTTTGCTGGAACAGCCGGATAACGGTATCGATGCGTTCCTCGCGCCGGGCCACGTCAGTATGGTTATCGGCACCGACGCCTATAATTTTATCGCCAGTGATTTTCATCGTCCTCTGGTGGTTGCTGGATTCGAACCGCTTGATCTACTACAAGGTGTGGTCATGCTGGTGGAGCAGAAAATAGCGGCCCACAGCAAGGTAGAAAATCAGTATCGGCGCGTGGTGCCGGATGCCGGTAACCTGCTGGCGCAACAGGCGATTGCGGATGTCTTCTGCGTCAACGGCGACAGCGAATGGCGCGGCTTAGGCGTGATTGAATCTTCTGGTGTACACCTGACGCCAGACTATCAACGATTTGACGCCGAAGCGCATTTCCGCCCGGCACCGCAGCAGGTTTGCGATGACCCGCGCGCACGTTGTGGCGAAGTATTGACGGGCAAATGTAAGCCGCATCAATGCCCGCTGTTTGGTAACACCTGTAATCCTCAAACCGCGTTTGGCGCGCTGATGGTTTCCTCCGAAGGAGCATGCGCCGCGTGGTATCAGTATCGTCAGCAGGAGAGTGAAGCGTGAATAATATCCAACTCGCCCACGGCAGCGGCGGCCAGGCGATGCAGCAATTAATCAACAGCCTGTTTATGGAAGCTTTTGCCAATCCGTGGCTGGCAGAACAGGAAGACCAGGCGCGCCTTGAGCTGGCGCAGCTGGTGGCAGAAGGCGACCGTCTGGCGTTCTCCACCGACAGCTACGTCATCGACCCGCTGTTCTTTCCTGGTGGCAATATTGGCAAGCTGGCGATTTGTGGCACCGCGAATGACGTTGCGGTCAGTGGTGCTATTCCGCGCTATCTCTCTTGTGGCTTTATCCTCGAAGAGGGATTGCCGATGGAGACGCTAAAAGCCGTGGTGACCAGCATGGCAGAAACCGCCCGCGCGGCAGGC
This sequence comes from Escherichia sp. 94.0001, assembly GCF_013369155.2. Lineage (NCBI taxonomy): Bacteria > Pseudomonadati > Pseudomonadota > Gammaproteobacteria > Enterobacterales > Enterobacteriaceae > Escherichia > Escherichia sp. 94.0001. The sequence continues at coordinate 35,445 of NZ_JABWMS020000009.1, forward strand.
ATTGCCATCGTTACTGGCGACACTAAAGTGGTGCAACGCGGCGCGGCAGATAAACTGTTTATCAACACCGCTGGCATGGGCGCGATCCCGGCGAATATTCACTGGGGCGCACAGACGCTAACCGCAGGCGATGTATTGCTGGTTAGCGGTACACTCGGCGACCACGGGGCGACTATCCTTAACCTGCGTGAGCAGCTGGGGCTGGATGGCGAACTGGTCAGCGACTGCGCAGTGCTGACGCCGCTCATCCAGACGCTGCGTGATATTCCCGGTGTGAAGGCACTGCGTGACGCCACCCGTGGTGGAGTGAACGCGGTAGTTCATGAGTTCGCGGCAGCCTGCGGTTGTGGTATTGAAATTTCAGAAGCGGCACTGCCGGTTAAACCTGCCGTGCGCGGCGTTTGCGAACTGCTGGGGCTGGACGCCCTTAACTTTGCCAACGAAGGCAAACTGGTGATCGCCGTTGAACGCAACGCAGCAGAGCAAGTGCTGGCGGCGTTACATTCCCATCCACTGGGGAAAGACGCGGCGCTGATTGGTGAAGTGGTGGAACGTAAAGGTGTTCGTCTTGCCGGTCTGTATGGCGTGAAACGAACCCTCGATTTACCACACGCCGAACCGCTTCCGCGTATATGCTAATAAAATTCTAAATCTCCTATATTTAGTCAATGACCTTTTGCACCGCTTTGCGGTGCTTTCCTGGAAGAACAAAATGTCATATACACCGATGAGTGATCTCGGACAACAAGGGTTGTTCGACATCACTCGGACACTATTGCAGCAGCCCGATCTGGCCTCGCTGTGTGAGGCTCTTTCGCAATTGGTAAAGCGTTCTGCGCTCGCCGACAATGCAGCTATTGTGTTGTGGCAAGCGCAGACTCAACGTGCGTCTTATTACGCGTCGCGTGAAAAAGACACCCCCATAAATTATGAAGACGAAACTGTTCTGGCACACGGTCCGGTGCGCAGCATTTTGTCGCGCCCTGATACACTGCATTGCAGTTACGAAGAATTTTGTGAAACCTGGCCGCAGCTGGCCGCTGGTGGGCTATACCCCAAATTTGGTCACTATTGCCTGATGCCACTGGCGGCGGAAGGGCATATTTTTGGTGGCTGTGAATTTATTCGTTATGACGATCGCCCGTGGAGTGAAAAAGAGTTCAATCGCCTGCAAACTTTTACGCAGATCATTTCTGTCGTCACCGAACAAATCCAGAGCCGCGTCGTCAATAATGTCGACTATGAGTTGTTATGCCGGGAACGCGATAACTTCCGCATCCTGGTTGCCATCACCAACGCGGTGCTTTCTCGCCTGGATATGGACGAACTGGTCAGCGAAGTCGCCAAAGAAATCCATTACTATTTCGACATTGACGATATCAGCATCGTCTTACGCAGCCACCGTAAAAACAAACTCAACATCTACTCCACTCACTATCTTGATAAACAGCATCCCGCTCACGAACAGAGCGAAGTCGATGAAGCAGGAACCCTCACCGAACGCGTGTTTAAAAGCAAAGAGATGCTGCTGATTAATCTCCACGAGCGAGATAATTTAGCCCCCTACGAACGCATGTTGTTCGACACCTGGGGCAACCAGATTCAAACCTTGTGCCTGTTACCGCTGATGTCTGGCGACACCATGCTGGGCGTGCTGAAACTGGCGCAATGCGAAGAGAAAGTGTTTACCACGACCAATCTGAATTTACTGCGCCAGATTGCTGAACGTGTGGCAATCGCTGTCGATAACGCCCTTGCCTATCAGGAAATTCATCGTCTGAAAGAACGACTGGTTGATGAAAATCTCGCCCTGACCGAGCAGCTCAACAATGTTGATAGTGAATTTGGCGAGATTATTGGTCGCAGTGAAGCCATGTACAGCGTGCTTAAACAAGTTGAAATGGTGGCACAAAGTGACAGTACAGTTCTGATCCTCGGTGAAACTGGCACTGGTAAAGAGCTGATTGCCCGCGCGATCCATAATCTCAGTGGGCGTAATAATCGCCGCATGGTAAAAATGAACTGCGCGGCGATGCCTGCCGGATTGTTGGAGAGCGATCTGTTTGGCCATGAGCGTGGTGCGTTTACCGGAGCCAGCGCCCAGCGTATCGGTCGTTTTGAACTGGCGGATAAAAGCTCCCTGTTCCTCGATGAAGTGGGTGATATGCCGCTGGAGTTACAACCGAAGTTGCTGCGTGTATTACAGGAACAGGAGTTTGAACGTCTCGGCAGTAATAAAATTATACAGACGGACGTGCGTTTAATTGCCGCGACTAACCGCGATCTGAAAAAAATGGTTGCCGACCGCGAGTTCCGTAGCGATCTCTATTATCGCCTGAACGTATTCCCGATCCACCTGCCGCCACTACGCGAGCGTCCGGAAGATATTCCGCTGCTGGCAAAAGCCTTTACTTTTAAAATTGCCCGCCGTCTGGGGCGTAATATCGACAGCATTCCTGCCGAAACGTTGCGCGCGTTGAGCAATATGGAGTGGCCGGGTAACGTACGCGAGCTGGAAAACGTCATTGAGCGCGCGGTATTGCTGACACGTGGCAACGTGCTGCAGCTGTCATTGCCTGATATTGCTTTACCGGAACCTAAAACGCCGCCGACTGCAACGGTCGTCGCTCAGGAGGGCGAAGATGAATATCAGCTAATTGTGCGTGTATTAAAAGAGACTAACGGCGTGGTTGCCGGGCCGAAAGGCGCGGCGCAACGTCTGGGACTAAAACGCACCACACTGCTATCACGGATGAAACGACTGGGGATTGATAAATCGGCATTGGTTTAACTGCATGAGGTGCCGGACAGATCTGCCTGTCCGGTATACTATTCACGAGGTTTTTTCGGGCGATATTTTTCTGGCAACTCCGGCACCGGACGCTTGTCATCAATGAGATGGCGTACGGTTAGGATCGGATGACGCCACAGCATTCTCGGCCCGGCCCAACGCATAATCTGTTTCATCTCTTCACGCTTTGCAGGCTGGTAACAGTGCACCGGACACTGCTTACAGGCGGGTTTCTCTTCGCCGAACACACATTTATCCAGCCGTTTTTGCGCGTAGGCAAACAACGCTTCGTAATGCTCCGGCTCCGCTGACGCCTGCGGGCATTTCGCTTGATAAAGATCGATCATTTTTTTAATCGTCAGTTTTTCACGAGAGATACGCTTGCCAGACATGCTGCCTCCATACTCTTAAGATGTATTTATATTACAACTTAATTTGAAAGGGGACTATGGCTCTGAAGAAGAAGGATTATCCAACCGACACAATTTTGCGTACTTGCTTCATAAGCATCACGCAAAAGCTGCAAAACAGCATCTTTCCCGGAATCACCATCAAGAACTCGCCGTTCGCTTCTTCCCCTGAAATGATTAACTCCGGTATCATGTGCGCCTTATGTGATTACAACGAAAATAAAAACCATCACACCCCATTTAATATCAGGGAACCGGACATAACCCCATGAGTGCAATAGAAAATTTCGACGCCCACACGCCAATGATGCAGCAGTATCTCAAGCTGAAAGCCCAGCATCCCGAGATCCTGCTGTTCTACCGGATGGGTGACTTTTACGAACTGTTTTATGACGACGCAAAACGTGCGTCACAACTGCTGGATATTTCACTGACCAAACGCGGCGCTTCAGCGGGAGAGCCGATCCCGATGGCGGGGATTCCCTACCATGCGGTGGAAAACTACCTCGCCAAACTGGTGAATCAGGGCGAGTCCGTTGCCATCTGCGAACAAATTGGCGATCCGGCGACCAGCAAAGGTCCGGTTGAGCGCAAAGTTGTGCGTATCGTTACGCCGGGCACCATCAGCGATGAAGCGCTGTTGCAGGAGCGTCAGGACAACCTGCTGGCGGCTATCTGGCAGGACAGTAAAGGTTTCGGCTACGCGACGCTGGATATCAGTTCCGGTCGTTTTCGCCTGAGTGAACCGGCTGACCGCGAAACGATGGCGGCAGAACTGCAACGCACTAATCCGGCGGAACTGCTGTATGCAGAAGATTTTGCTGAAATGTCGTTAATTGAAGGTCGTCGCGGCTTGCGTCGTCGTCCGCTGTGGGAGTTTGAAATCGACACCGCGCGCCAGCAGTTGAATCTACAATTTGGCACTCGCGATCTGGTCGGTTTTGGCGTCGAGAACGCGCCGCGCGGACTTTGTGCCGCCGGTTGTCTGTTGCAGTATGCGAAAGATACGCAACGTACGACTCTGCCGCATATTCGTTCTATCACTATGGAACGTGAGCAGGACAGTATCATTATGGATGCCGCGACGCGTCGTAACCTGGAAATTACCCAGAACCTGGGGGGCGGTGCGGAAAACACGCTGGCTTCCGTGCTCGACTGCACTGTAACGCCGATGGGGAGTCGAATGCTGAAACGCTGGCTGCATATGCCAGTGCGCGATACCCGCGTGTTGCTTGAGCGCCAGCAAACTATTGGCGCATTGCAGGATTTCACCGCTGAGCTGCAACCGGTACTGCGTCAGGTCGGCGACCTGGAACGTATTCTGGCACGTCTGGCTTTACGGACTGCTCGCCCACGCGATCTGGCCCGTATGCGTCACGCTTTCCAGCAACTGCCAGAACTACGCGCGCAGTTAGAAGGTGTCGATAGTGCACCGGTACAGGCGCTGCGTGAGAAAATGGGCGAGTTTGCCGAGCTGCGCGATCTGCTGGAGCGAGCAATCATCGACACACCACCGGTGCTGGTACGCGACGGTGGTGTTATCGCATCGGGCTATAACGAAGAGCTGGATGAGTGGCGCGCGCTGGCTGACGGCGCGACCGATTATCTGGAGCGTCTGGAAGTCCGCGAGCGTGAACGTACCGGCCTGGACACGCTGAAAGTTGGCTTTAATGCGGTGCACGGCTACTACATTCAAATCAGCCGTGGGCAAAGCCATCTGGCACCCATCAACTATATGCGTCGTCAGACGCTGAAAAACGCCGAACGCTACATTATTCCAGAGCTAAAAGAGTATGAAGACAAAGTACTCACCTCGAAAGGTAAAGCGCTGGCACTGGAAAAACAGCTTTATGAAGAGTTGTTCGACCTGCTGTTGCCGCATCTGGAGGCGTTGCAACAGAGCGCGAGCGCACTGGCAGAACTCGACGTACTGGTGAACCTGGCGGAACGGGCCTATACCCTGAACTACACCTGCCCGACCTTCATTGATAAACCGGGTATTCGCATTACCGAAGGTCGCCATCCGGTAGTTGAACAGGTACTGAATGAGCCGTTTATCGCTAACCCGCTGAACCTGTCGCCGCAGCGTCGCATGTTGATCATCACCGGTCCGAACATGGGCGGTAAAAGTACCTATATGCGCCAGACCGCACTGATTGCGCTGATGGCCTACATCGGTAGCTACGTACCGGCGCAAAAAGTCGAGATTGGCCCGATTGACCGTATCTTTACCCGTGTGGGCGCGGCTGACGATCTGGCATCCGGGCGTTCAACCTTTATGGTGGAGATGACCGAAACCGCTAATATTCTGCATAACGCCACGGAGTACAGCCTGGTGTTGATGGATGAGATTGGGCGCGGAACGTCCACTTACGATGGTCTGTCGCTGGCATGGGCGTGCGCTGAAAATCTGGCGAATAAGATTAAAGCGTTGACGTTGTTTGCTACCCACTACTTTGAACTGACTCAACTGCCGGAGAAAATGGAAGGCGTCGCCAACGTGCATCTCGATGCACTGGAGCACGGCGACACCATCGCATTTATGCACAGCGTGCAGGATGGCGCAGCGAGCAAAAGCTACGGCCTGGCGGTTGCTGCTCTGGCGGGCGTGCCAAAAGAGGTGATTAAGCGCGCACGGCAAAAACTGCGTGAGCTGGAAAGCATTTCGCCGAACGCCGCCGCTACGCAAGTGGATGGTACGCAAATGTCTTTGCTGTCAGTACCGGAAGAAACCTCGCCAGCGGTCGAAGCACTGGAAAATCTCGACCCGGATTCACTTACCCCGCGTCAGGCGCTGGAGTGGATTTACCGCTTAAAGAGTTTGGTGTAAACCTGACATGCCCGACGGCACAATGCCGTCGGGTTTATTCACTACTTTTTCGTTTGCACCCGGCAATACTGAGTCATCGCTTCTGGCATAGAGGGGGATTTCACTTTCACCTGATAATCAGGAAATGTCGTAAAGGTGATATCGTCATAATCAATAGACATTGGTGCGGTTTTCCGTACAGCTTCTGCTAATACCGCTTCTTGCTCTGGTGCTGAAGGATAAAATACCTGTACGCTGTCAGGCACAATCTCTTCTTTTAACTTCGATTTTTCATAAGTAGCGATGATATCTATCTCATAACGGATAAAGGGAATTTTGGAGCCTTTTAAACGATAATATTGTGTCGAGTGGTAGCGTTTTTCACTTTCCCCAGAGTAAGTAACTTTCATTATTCCCAAAAGGTTAAGTTGGTATGTTTCGTTATTCTCCGTCTGACTGAAATTCGCTGTACACTCAATTACATCACCTTCGGTTATAAGTTTTTCTAAACGATTTATTTCTTCTATAGAAGCAGCTTGTATATTAGAGGTAAAAAAACAGAAAACTAACAGGAAAGCATAGAAATATCTCAGCATCTTAAAACATCCTTTTGTAATTTATTACTCCAGAGACTTCAACACCCTGGTTTGGTATAATAATACATTCATATAAATTTGAGTCTATGCAAATGTCTACCACTCGCTATCAAATAATTGATGCTCATAACTATCGACATATATGGGCCGTTGGTGATATTCATGGTGACTATCAATTATTACAATCCCGCCTCCACCAATTATCTTTTTGTCCCGAAACTGACTTGCTTATTTCTGTCGGCGATAACATTGATCGGGGGCCGGAGAGTCTTAACGTGCTACGCCTGTTAAACCAGCCCTGGTTTATCTCCGTCAAAGGCAACCACGAAGCGATGGCGCTTGATGCATTCGCGACTGGCGATGGTAATATGTGGTTAGCCAGCGGTGGTAACTGGTTTTTCGATTTAAATGATTCAGAGCAAAAAGAAGCTATAGATCTGTTGCTGAAATTTCATCACCTCCCACATATTATTGAAATCACTAACGACATAATAAAATATGTCATCGCACATGCGGATTATCCAGGTGATGAATATCAGTTTGGCAAAGAAATAGCAGAAAGCGAATTACTCTGGCCTGTTGATCGCGTACTGAAATCGCTCAAAGGCGAGTTACAGGAAATAAACGGCGCCGACTGCTTTATCTTCGGTCATATGATGTTTGATAACATCCAGACGTTCGCCAACCAGGTATATATTGATACCGGATCGCCGGAAAGCGGGCGGCTGTCGTTTTATAAAATCAAATAACGTGGCCGGGTAAAGCAAAGCCTCTACCCGGCCCTTTTTTATTAGCGCTTATCTGCCGCCAGCAGCGGCGGAATGCTCGGCACCAGCGGCGCGTCATCAATATCTTTCTGCGTCATACGAAACGCTTCCGGGTAATGTTCGCGGCTGGTGCGGCGAAGCGGTTCGGTATCGCGCCAGGTATAGAGGCAATGCTGGCACTGATAGACTGTCCAAACATCTTTTACCGGCGATTTCGCCATCACTTCAATCTGTTCATCAGCACAACGTGGACAAATCATCTTGTTCTCCTTATTTACGTGCGGCCAGCATAGCGGTCAGTTTTTCAGCCCAGGTTTTGGTTTCCGGCAAATCCACCACAGGCTGGCTGTAGTGACCACGGTTGTCCGGGGCGACAGGCGTGGTGGCGTCGATAATCAGCTTGTCGGTGATACCGGCCGGGCTTGAGCCGGGGTCGAGTTCCAGCACGGACATATTCGGCAACTGCACCAAATCCCCTGCCGGGTTCACTTTCGAAGAGAGCGCCCACATCACCTGCGGCAGGTTGAACGGATCTACGTCTTCATCGACCATAATCACCATCTTCACGTAGCCCAGACCGTGCGGCGTGGTCATCGCACGCAGGCCCACCGCGCGGGCAAAGCCGCCGTAGCGTTTTTTGGTGGAGATAATCGCCAGCAGGCCGTGGGTGTACATGGCGTTCACCGCCTGCACTTCCGGGAACTCGGCTTTCAGTTGCTGATACAGCGGCACACAGGTGGCTGGGCCCATCAGGTAGTCGATTTCGGTCCACGGCATACCGAGATAGAGCGATTCAAAAATCGGTTTGGTGCGGTAAGAGACTTTATCGATGCGCACTACGGTCATGTTGCGCCCACCGGAGTAGTGCCCGGTAAACTCACCGAACGGCCCTTCGATTTCACGTTTGCGGCTTTCGATAACCCCTTCCAGGATCACTTCTGAACCCCACGGCACATCAAAACCGGTCAGCGGGGCGGTGGCGATCGGGTACGGGCTTTCGCGTAGCGCGCCCGCCATTTCGTACTCCGATTGATCATATTTCAGCGGGGTGGCGCCCATCAGGGTGATGATCGGATCGTTACCCAGCGTGATGGCAATTGGCAAATCTTCACCACGTTCTTCCGCTTTATGCAGATGCAGGGCGATATCGTGCATCGGCACCGGTTGCAGGCCGAGCTTACGCTTACCCTTCACTTCCATGCGATAGATGCCGACGTTCTGCTTGCCGAAGTTATCCGGATCGAGCGGATCGCGGGAAACCACGCACGCTTTGTCGAGATAGAAACCGCCATCGCCATCGTTTAAACGAAACAGCGGCAGGATATTGAACAAATTGATCTCGTCGCCATCGACGGTGTTCTGCGCCCAGGCAGGATTCGCACGGCGCTCCGGGGCTATCGGGAAGTTATCCCAGCGGCGGATAAACTCATCAATCTGTTTTTTAACCGGTGTGTTCGGTGGCAGCCCGAGGGAAATCGCGTGGTTCTGCCAGGAGCCGATGGTGTTCATCGCCACGCGCGCATCGGTAAAGCCGCGAATATTATCAAACCACAGCGCCGGTGCACCGTCACCGATGCGCCCGGTGGCGTTGGCAGCGGCAGCCAGATCCGGTTCCGCGTTCACCTCTTCGCTGATTTTCAGTAACTGGCCGTGGTCATCAAGCGCCTGTAAGAAGCTGCGTAAATCATCAAATGCCATTATTCATTCTCCTGAGAAAAATTCCGGGCCTGCGGCAACCCTTGCCAGCGCCTGGCGTGAGGATGTTCGAGGCCAAATTGATCCAGCACGCGGGCTACCACGTGGTGGACAATGTCATCTACCGTTTCGGGATGGTTATAAAAGGCAGGCATCGGCGGCACCATCGCCACGCCCATGCGCGAAAGTGCGAGCATATTTTCGAGATGGATGGTGCTAAGCGGCATTTCACGCGGCACCAGCACCAGTTTGCGGCCTTCTTTGAGCACGACGTCCGCCGCGCGCCCTACGAGACCATCGGCGTAACCAGCGCGGATACCGGCGAGCGTTTTCATACTGCATGGAATAACGATCATGCCGTCGGTACGAAAGGAGCCGGAAGAGATGGTCGCAGCCTGATCCGCCGGGTTATGGCTGAAGTCAGCGAGGGCGGCAACATCGCGAGCGCTGTAAGGCGTTTCCAGTTCAATAGTGGTTTTCGCCCACTTCGACATCACCAGATGAGTCTCGATATTCGGCATCTCCCGCAGCGCTTGCAGTAATGCCACACCAAGAGGCGCACCGGTAGCCCCTGTCATCCCGACGATCAGTTTCATTGCTTACTCTCTTAATTGTTCGTATACGAACGTTATTATTAACATACTCCTTCATTTCCACAGCGGCAAGGATTGAAAAGTAACAACATCTTCTTCGTCACTGAAAAACCGCTATGATAGCGACAGAGAATTAGCCCGGAGTTTACATGGCGTTACGAAATAAAGCGTTCCATCAGTTACGACAGCTTTTTCAGCAGCATACGGCCCGCTGGCAGCACGAGTTACCTGACCTGACCAAACCACAGTACGCGGTGATGCGCGCCATTGCTGATAAACCTGGTATCGAACAGGTGGCACTGATGGAAGCAGCCGTCAGCACCAAAGCAACGCTGGCAGAAATGTTGGCAAGAATGGAAAATCGTGGCTTAGTCAGACGTGAACATGACACCGCTGATAAGCGGCGACGCTTTGTCTGGCTGACTGCCGAAGGAGAAAAGGTACTTGCTGCGGCGATACCGATTGGCGACAGTGTGGATGAGGAATTTTTGGGGCGTTTGAGTGCAGAAGAGCAGGAGCTGTTTATGCAGCTGGTGCGCAAGATGATGGTGTGAAAGTTCCCGCAGTAAATACCGAGGATTCCCCACCTATCAGCACAGAGCCGGATTACGAAGCCTGGATGGGCTTGACGACGTTCCCCACGCCATAAGGGCACTATCCCTTCTGGCTCTGGTAATTAATCAAACTTGTGACCTTTTCCAGCCAACACCAGGAATAACCATGGTAAACATTGAGGTGCATATTTATACTTACCAAACTAATAGAATAAAAACGAAATCATTTTCAACCTTACGACATTGGTTTGGTATATTTAATGACTCCTATTCAACTTCCTCGCCCTGTGTTATTTCTTGATTTTTTTGTTCGGGAAGTCAGTTTTCAAGGCAAAGGAACTGTTCGTACAACACTGCCCGCTGATGCGTTTTTCTATACTGGCGAATCAAAAGCAACGTCTTATCTTTATTGGCAGCAAAACAGTCATGCTGCACAGCAAATGGGTATCAACCGTTGGCAAAAAAAACACCTGACATCAATACCGCGCTTACTCTCTTTTATTGATGAACGCCCCGTAATTTCCACCTTAACAGTAGACCAGGGCAAGGATCAGCTCTGGTTCAAACCCGATATTGCCGTAATTGCCAATATTGGCCATGAATTTCTTCATGAAAATACCTGGTTTCGCACACCAGATGAGGTTGTGACACATCACTATTGCGGAAAAGAAGACTGTTTTCGTTACGTTAATTTGCATGAAATTCTTCCCTGGGGATTCTTCGGCCCGATATTGGATGTTGATGATGCGGGGATAATATGGCGCAGTGGCACAACGCCATGGCCGGTAAAACTTATTGCACCAGGCGAAACTCACTGCCATCTCTGGAGAACAACGGAAACCACTCACAAAAAACCAAATCGCAATATGGTGATGTTTATTAAAAACTACGGACTACATCAGACTGTACGATGTGTCACGCCAATGGACGCGGGACAATACGATAGTAGTCATCTATGCCGGGAAAAATTTACCGTCAGAGATGGACGTTACCATCAACGTGTAGATTAAGCTGACAAAAGAAAAAGGCCAGCCTCGCTTGAGACTGGCCTTTCTGACAAATGCTTACTTATTCGCGGAACAGCGCTTCGATATTCAGCCCCTGCGTTTGCAGGATTTCGCGCAAACGGCGCAGGCCTTCAACCTGAATCTGGCGAACACGTTCACGGGTGAGGCCAATTTCACGACCTACATCTTCCAGTGTTGCCGCTTCGTACCCCAGCAAACCGAATCGACGTGCCAGTACTTCACGCTGTTTGGCGTTCAGTTCGAACAGCCATTTGACGATGCTTTGTTTCATATCGTCATCTTGCGTGGTATCTTCCGGGCCGTTTTCTTTTTCATCGGCCAGGATGTCCAGCAACGCTTTTTCGGAATCTCCACCCAGCGGGGTGTCTACCGAGGTAATGCGCTCGTTAAGACGAAGCATACGGCTGACGTCATCAACTGGCTTATCCAGCTGCTCTGCGATCTCTTCCGCACTTGGTTCGTGGTCCAGCTTATGGGACAACTCACGTGCGGTTCGCAGGTAAACGTTCAGCTCCTTTACGATGTGAATCGGCAAACGAATAGTACGGGTTTGGTTCATAATCGCCCGTTCGATCGTCTGGCGAATCCACCAGGTTGCGTATGTTGAGAAGCGGAAACCACGTTCCGGGTCAAACTTCTCTACCGCGCGGATCAGCCCCAGGTTGCCCTCTTCGATAAGATCCAGCAAAGCCAGACCACGATTGCCATAACGGCGGGCAATTTTTACCACCAGACGCAAGTTACTCTCGATCATCCGGCGGCGGGAGGCAACATCTCCTCGCAGTGCGCGACGCGCAAAATAAACTTCTTCTTCGGCCGTTAACAGTGGTGAATAACCAATCTCACCAAGGTAAAGCTGAGTCGCGTCCAACACACGCTGTGTGGCCCCTTGCGATAACAGTTCCTCTTCGGCCAAATCGTTATCACTGGGTTCCTCTTCTACTAAGGCCTTTTCGTCAAAAACCTCAACTCCGTTCTCATCAAATTCCGCATCTTCATTTAAATCATGAACTTTCAGCGTATTCTGACTCATAAGGTGGCTCCTACCCGTGATCCCTTGACGGAACATTCAAGCAAAAGCCTGGTTCCGCCGATTTATCGCTGCGGCAAATAGCGCAGCGGGTTTACGGATTTCCCCTTGTAACGAATTTCAAAATGCAAGCGTGTTGAACTGGTTCCGGTGCTACCCATAGTCGCTATTTTTTGCCCCGCCTTCACTTCTTGTTGTTCCCGGACCAGCATTGTGTCGTTATGGGCGTAGGCACTCAGGTAATCATCATTATGTTTGATGATAATCAGATTACCGTAGCCGCGCAGCGCGTTACCGGCATAAACAACGCGGCCATCTGCGGTCGCGATAATTGCCTGTCCTTTGCTGCCTGCGATATCAATCCCCTTGTTGCCCCCCTCAGAAGCACCAAAGGTTTCGATCACTTTGCCCTCAGTCGGCCAGCGCCAGGTGGAGATAGGCGCACTGGTTGATGTACTGCTGACAGTCGGCTCGGTTGTGCTTGCTGTTGGTACCGTTACAGGCGCTGTGACCGTGGTCCCAGTTGGCTTGTTGTTCGGCAACATTTTGTTAGCACTCTGTTCACCCGAAGACTCAGAATACGTAATTGTCGGTTGCGACGCAACAGCAACGGTGGAATTTTGTGCAGGCTTGATCACAACTCCTTGCTCTGCTGCATCGGCCTGGGTAATGGCATTTCCACCAGTGATTGGCGTACCGGAAGCATTACCCACCTGTAAGGTCTGACCTACATTCAGCGCGTATGGTGCCTGAATATTGTTGCGCTGAGCAAGGTCACGGAAATCATTGCCAGTAATCCAGGCGATATAGAAAAGCGTGTCGCCTTTTTTCACGGTGTATGTACTGCCGCTATAACTGCCTTTCGGAATGTTCCCATACTGACGGTTGTAGACGATTCGTCCGTTTTCCATCTGTACCGGCTGCTGAGCTACTGGCTGCACAGGCTGGATTTGCGGTTGTTGTGCAGATTGAATTTGTGGCTGCTGTACCGGCTGAATTTGCGGTTGCTGCGCTGTAGACGTCGTCCCCATTTTCGGCGGCGGCGTAATCAACATACCAGAATTGGTATTTGCAGGCGCATTGCCATTAACGGAGCTGACCGGTGCCGGTGGATTTGAAGTGTCAGAACAGCCTGCCAGCCATAGCGAAACCAGTGACAATGCCGCAATGCGGCGAACGGTGAATTTTGGGCTTCCCGCGCTCATTTATCCCCCAAGAAAAATTGGTTAATAACCAGTGACATAATTACCGTGCAAGGCACCATACTGAACACTGGAAAAGATGTTCACGATACGCTGACCTGCGGCAAAATAACCAGGAAAAATCCAGGTATTTCCTCACGTTTTAAGCCAGCTCACCCTTCACTAAAGGGACAAAGCGCACGGCCTCCACGGTATCGATAATAAATTCGCCTCCCCGACGACGCACCCGTTTCAAATACTGGTGCTCCTCCCCTACGGGTAAGACGAGAATCCCGCCTTCGTCCAGCTGCGTCATTAGCGCAGTTGGAATTTCCGGCGGTGCCGCCGTAACAATGATAGCGTCAAACGGCGCACGTGCCTGCCAACCTTGCCATCCATCGCCATGACGGGTTGAAACATTATGTAAATCAAGGTTTTTCAGGCGGCGACGCGCCTGCCACTGCAAGCCTTTAATACGTTCAACCGAGCAAACATGCTGAACAAGATGCGCCAGAATTGCCGTTTGATATCCCGAACCGGTGCCAATTTCCAGCACCCGCGACTGCGGCGTCAGCTCGAGTAATTCGGTCATTCGCGCCACCATATACGGCTGCGAAATTGTCTGCCCCTGACCTATCGGCAAGGCGATATTGTCCCAGGCTTTTTGTTCAAACGCTTCATCAACGAATTTTTCACGCGGCACGGCGGCAAGTGCATTCAGCACCTGCTCATCCTGAATACCTTGCGCACGTAATTGATCCAGAAGTGCTTGTACGCGTCTGCTTACCATTGCGTGCCAACTCCCACGCTGTTTAACCAGTCTGAAACCACATCTTGCGCGCTATGCGCAGTTAAATCCACATGCAGCGGCGTGATAGAGACATAGCCCTCATCTACCGCAGCAAAATCGGTCCCCGGACCGGCATCGCACTTACCACCCGGCGGGCCAATCCAGTACAGCGTATTGCCGCGCGGATCTTGCTGCGGGATCACCTGATCTGCCGGATGTCGGGTACCGCAGCGCGTCACGCGAATACCTTTGATTTGATCCAACGGTAAATCCGGTACGTTAATATTGAGAATACGCCCGGTGCGCAGCGGCTCTTTACACAGAGCTCGCAAAATGGAACAGGTTACCGCCGCGGCAGTGTCGTAATGTTTATGCCCGTCAAGCGAGACAGCAAGCGCCGGAAAGCCTAAATGACGGCCCTCCATCGCGGCGGCTACCGTACCGGAATAGATAACATCATCCCCCAGATTCGGCCCGGCGTTAATCCCCGACACAACAATGTCCGGGCGCGGACGCATCAGAGCATTCACGCCAAGATAGACGCAATCGGTCGGGGTTCCCATTTGCACAGCAATATCACCATTTTCAAAGGTAAACGTGCGCAAGGAGGATTCCAGTGTCAGAGAATTTGAAGCGCCGCTGCGGTTACGATCGGGGGCGACCACCTGAACGTCAGCAAACTCACGCAAGGCTTTCGCCAGCGTTTGTATACCGGGTGCATGTACCCCGTCATCATTACTCAGCAATATGCGCATAATCACCTGTTGTGTTGATAAGTTCCCTGACAACGCTGGTCGCAAAACTGCCTGCCGGAAGCCAGAAACGGATTTCTACGGTGACGTCATCCCACCAGTTCCAGCTTAATTGTTGCGGATACAGCAGTATCGCTCTGCGCGAGGCTTCAACTTTTTCTCGCACCAGTAAGGCTTGCAATTCAGTTTCTTCGGCGACAGCTGCTTGTTCGAATGCCAGCGCTTCACGCTGAGTTCCCCATTCGCCACTGCCCGGCAATGCAGCAGTAATCATCAGCTCTTTATCGTTGACGCGACGCTGTAATTCCGCCAGTTCTTCATTGGAGGCAACAAACCAGCTGCCACGTCCGGCTAATTGTAGCGCATCGCCGTCAACAACTTGATTAACGTCTGCTTTTTTGAGGCGCTCAGCAACAATCTGATTAAACAACGCACTGCGGGCTGCCGACAACCAAAAACTCCGTTTATTGCGATCGCGCACCGAAGTATTGGTTTGCGCCCAGCGCAGCGCGCCCTGCAAGTTGCTACCGCCAATCCCAAAACGTTGGGCACCGAAGTAGTTCGGTACACCTTTTACGCAAATATCGATCAGACGTTGTTCAACGTCATCGCGATTGCTCACTTCGCGCAGAACCAGGGTAAAGGCGTTACCTTTCAGCGCGCCTAAACGCAGCTTGCGCTTGTGCCGCGCATACTCCAGCACCTGGCAGCCTTCCAGTTGAAAAGCACTGAGATCGGGCATCTCTTTACCTGGGACGCGAGCGCATAACCACTGTTCCGTAACAGCATGTTTGTCTTTTTGCCCAGCGAAGCTGACTTCACGGGCATGAATTTTCAGGAATTTCGCCAGTGCATCCGCCACAAAACGGGTATTACAGCCGTTTTTGAGGATTCTAACCAGAATATGCTCACCTTCACCATCAGGCTCAAAGCCCAAATCTTCCACCACCACAAAGTCTTCCGGATTGGCTTTCAGCAGCCCGGTGCCTTGCGGTTTACCGTGGAGGTAAGTGAGATTATCAAACTCAATCATTTTGTTGCCTTAATGAGTAGCGCCACCGCTTCACAGGCAATCCCTTCCCCACGTCCGGTAAATCCCAGTTTTTCCGTAGTAGTGGCTTTCACGTTAACATCATCCATATGGCAGCCGAGATCTTCGGCAATAAA
The DNA here is from genome assembly GCF_013369155.2 of Escherichia sp. 94.0001. NCBI lineage: Bacteria > Pseudomonadati > Pseudomonadota > Gammaproteobacteria > Enterobacterales > Enterobacteriaceae > Escherichia > Escherichia sp. 94.0001. The sequence goes on from NZ_JABWMS020000009.1 coordinate 51,608, forward strand.
CACGCGCATTTGTGGAATGTGCGGCAACATCTTCGGTGCCTGAGCGATGATAGTGACATCGACGTTGCCAAGGGTATAACCCTTCGCCTGAATACGACGCCAGGCTTCGCGTAGCAGCTCGCGGCTATCGGCACCTTTAAATGCCGGATCGGTATCCGGGAACAGTTTGCCGATATCCCCCAGCGCCGCCGCGCCAAGCAATGCATCGGTCAACGCATGGAGCGCCACGTCGCCATCAGAATGCGCCAGCAATCCTTTTTCGTAAGGAATGCGTACGCCACCAATGATAATTGGGCCTTCACCGCCAAAGGCGTGTACGTCAAAACCGTGTCCAATTCGCATTATGTATTCTCCTGATGGATGGTTCGGGTGAGGTAAAACTCGGCCAGTGCCAAATCTTCCGGGCGCGTGACTTTAATGTTATCCGCGCGGCCTTCGACCAACTGCGGATGAAATCCGCAATATTCCAGCGCCGAGGCTTCGTCGGTAATGGTAGCGCCTTCATTTAGAGCGCGCGTCAGGCAGTCATGTAACAGCTCACGAGGGAAAAATTGCGGCGTCAGCGCGTGCCATAAGCCGTTGCGATCAACGGTATGAGCAATGGCATTTTTGCCCGGTTCGGCACGTTTCATCGTATCGCGCACTGGTGCGGCGAGGATCCCCCCCGTGCGGCTGGTTTCGCTCAACGCCAACAATCGCGCGAGGTCATCCTGATGCAGACAAGGACGAGCGGCGTCATGCACCAATACCCACTGCGCATCGCCAGCGACTTTCAGACCTGCCAGTACCGAATCGGCACGCTCATTACCGCCATCTACAACGGTGATTTGCGGATGATTCGCCAGAGGAAGTTGTGCAAAGCGGCTATCGCCAGGACTTATGGCAATGACGACACGAGTCACCCGGGGATGCGCCAGCAGCGCATGCACCGAGTGTTCAAGAATGGTTTGATTACCGATTGAGAGATATTGCTTAGGACATTCCGTTTGCATTCGACGGCCAAATCCGGCCGCCGGAACCACGGCGCAAACATCCAAATGAGTGGTTGCCATGTTAATTCCCGGGCTGATTTATCGAGTGTTTTGCCCCGCAGACTGTGCGCGTTTCGACGCGTCAGGCACCAGACGATAAAAAGTTTCGCCCGGCCTGGTCATGCTGAGTTCATTACGCGCACGCTCTTCGAGCGCCTCCTGGCCGCCATTGAGATCGTCAATTTCGGCAAAAAGTTGATCGTTTCGCGCTTTAAGTTTCGCGTTTGTAGCTTGCTGTGCCGCCACATCATCATTGACGCGGGTATAGTCATGTATACCGTTCTTACCGAACCACAGCGAATACTGTAGCCAGACCAGAATAGCCAGCAACAGCAGCGTTAGTTTACCCATCCTGCCCCCTGAAAAACGGCATCATCATCCCATGCATCCGAAGACGACTCTACATCCTCTGTTGGGGATACCGCGACAACGCGGGCAAATGTACCACATTTGTCCATTGTTACGTATACCCAGGGCGTGCAGAACATAATCTCATTATTCGTTACGGTTTGAATTATGAACAGAGGAGACAAGAAAGTACAAATTAGCCCAGTAGCCACATAAACAGTGCGCCAAACATAATGCCTACTGTCACCAGGGTGAAAACAATACTGTAGCGTAGCTTTCCGTCCATCAATGAATGCAGCGCAATCCCCACCACTACCGCGACAGGCATCAGTGCCAGAAAGAAAGGCCAGGTGTAGATAAAGAAGAACAGCGTGTTAGAGCCATAAATCAACATCGGCATCGCCAGCGCAAATAACCAAGAGATAAAACCGACCACGGCACCAGGCAGTGACCATGTGGTTTCTTCATCCTCAGTTAGGCTGTCGTTATTTGTTAGTGTAATGTTATGGCTATTACGCATATTTGATCCTGTTACTTTGACGAACCGGGCATGGAAACCCGGTGGTGTCTCAGGATCTGATAATATCGTTCTGTCTCAACAGATCTAATAATTGCTGTACCAAATTTGTTACTAATTGTTCACCATTGAGATGAATTTCTGCCGATTCAGGCGCTTCGTAAACGGAATCTATTCCCGTAAAGTTGCGCAGTTCACCGGCACGCGCTTTCTTATATAAGCCTTTTGGATCGCGGGCCTCGCAAATCGCCAGCGGCGTATCGACAAACACTTCGATAAAACGCCCTTCTCCTACACGTTCGCGAACCATCTGGCGTTCGGCGCGGTGTGGCGAGATAAACGCGGTCAGCACCACCAGTCCAGCTTCAACCATTAAATTCGCCACTTCACCGACGCGACGGATATTCTCTTTACGATCGGCATCGCTAAAACCGAGATCGCTGCATAATCCGTGGCGAACATTGTCGCCATCCAGCAGATACGTACTGACGCCGAGTTTATGTAACGCCTCCTCCAGCGCCCCGGCGACCGTTGATTTACCGGACCCGGAGAGGCCGGTAAACCACAGCACTACACCACGATGACCGTGGTGTAGCTCGCGTTGTTGTACAGTGACTGGATGGCTATGCCAGACGACGTTTTCGTCATGCAGCGCCATTATTTATCCCCCAGTAAATCGCGCGCGCCCCAGTGTGGAAAATGGCGGCGAACCAGGGCATTCAATTCCAGTTCGAATGCACTGAATTCAGATGGCACAGCAGTAGCCTGGCTAACTGGCTCGTGCACCATACCGGCACCCACGGTCACATTGCTCAGGCGATCGATAAAAATCAGACCACCAGTAACCGGGTTTTGCTGATAACGATCTAACACCAGCGGCTCGTCAAAAGTGAGATCCACCAAACCAATGCCGTTTAGCGGCAGATTTTCAACTTCGTGTTGAGTAAGGTTATTAATATCAACCTGATAGCGAATACTATCAACACGGGCACGCGTCTTCTTACCGGCAATTTTGATGTCGTAGCTTTGTCCAGGGGAAAGCGGCTGTTCCGCCATCCACACCACATCCACCGACGCGCTCTGCACTGCCGGTAACGCTTCGTCTGCCGCCAGCAGCAGATCGCCACGGCTGATGTCGATCTCATCCGTCAGCACCAGGGTGATCGCTTCTCCGGCAAAGGCTTCTTCGCGATCGCCATCAAAGGTCACGATCCGCGCGACGTTTGATTCCACACCAGAGGGCAGCACTTTGACACGTTGCCCGACTTCCACGCGACCGGATGCCAGCGTTCCGGCGTAGCCACGAAAATCGAGATTCGGGCGGTTAACGTACTGCACCGGAAAGCGCATTGGCTGAGCATCCACCACTCGCTGGATTTCCACGGTTTCCAGCACTTCGAGCAGTGTCGGACCGCTGTACCACGGCATACTTTCACTTTGCGAAGCCACGTTGTCGCCTTCCAGTGCGGAGAGCGGCACAAAGCGGATATCCAGATTACCCGGCAGCTGCCCGGCAAAGGTCAGATAATCTTCACGAATGCGGGTGAACGTCTCTTCGCTGTAACCCACCAGATCCATTTTGTTGATCGCCACGACCAGATGTTTGATACCCAACAGCGTGGAGATAAAACTGTGACGACGGGTTTGATCGAGCACGCCTTTACGGGCATCGATCAGTAAGATCGCCAGTTCGCATGTCGATGCGCCAGTCGCCATATTGCGGGTGTACTGCTCGTGCCCGGGAGTGTCGGCAATGATAAATTTACGCTTCTCGGTGGAGAAATAGCGGTAAGCCACATCAATGGTGATGCCCTGTTCACGCTCAGCTTGCAGGCCGTCCACCAGCAGGGCCAGATCCAGTTTTTCGCCCTGGGTGCCGTGACGTTTACTGTCGTTATGCAGTGATGAGAGCTGATCTTCGTAGATTTGGCGGGTATCGTGCAGCAGGCGACCAATCAGGGTACTTTTGCCGTCATCGACGCTACCACAGGTCAGAAAACGCAGCAGGCTTTTATGTTGTTGCGCAATCATCCAGGCTTCGACGCCGCCTTCGTTGGCGATTTGTTGTGCAAGTACGGTGTTCATCTTAAAAATACCCCTGACGTTTTTTCAGCTCCATGGATCCCGCCTGGTCGCGGTCAATCACGCGCCCCTGACGTTCACTGGTGGTGGAAACCAGCATCTCTTCGATGATTTCCGGCAGTGTTTGCGCATTTGACTCCACCGCGCCGGTCAGCGGCCAGCAGCCCAGCGTACGGAAACGCACCATCCGTTTTTTAATCACTTCGCCCGGTTGCAGGTCGATACGGTTGTCATCAATCATCATCAACATACCGTCGCGTTCCAGAACCGGACGTTCAGCGGCGAGATACAGCGGAACAATGTCGATATTTTCCAGCCAGATGTATTGCCAGATATCCTGCTCGGTCCAGTTAGAGAGCGGGAAGACGCGGATGCTTTCGCCTTTGTTAATTTGCCCGTTGTAGTTGTGCCACAGCTCCGGGCGCTGATTTTTCGGGTCCCAGCGATGGAAGCGGTCACGGAAAGAGTAGATTCGCTCCTTAGCGCGGGATTTCTCTTCGTCACGACGTGCGCCACCGAAGGCGGCATCAAAACCGTACTTGTTCAACGCCTGCTTCAAACCTTCGGTTTTCATAATATCGGTATGTTTTGCGCTGCCGTGTACGAATGGATTAATCCCCATCGCCACGCCTTCCGGGTTTTTATGCACCAGCAACTCGCAGCCATAGGCTTTAGCCGTACGATCGCGAAACTCATACATCTCGCGGAATTTCCAGCCAGTATCAACATGCAGCAGAGGGAAAGGCAGCGTACCCGGATAAAACGCCTTGCGCGCCAGATGCAGCATGACGCTGGAATCTTTACCGATAGAGTAGAGCATCACCGGATTTGAGAATTCTGCCGCCACCTCACGAATAATGTGGATGCTTTCCGCCTCCAGTTGCCGCAGGTGAGTAAGTCGTTTTTGATCCATAACCGTTCCTTTGCAATACCGCTATTTTCTTGCCATCAGATGTTTCGACTATAGGGAGCGTAAGAGAACGAATGAAATTACCAATTAGAATGAGTAGTTCCTTAACGGAATAACGATTTGGCAAAGCTAATATCAAAAAGTGCTTAAGGCACCGGATTTCGGGCGTTTAGGAAGATTTGAAATTGTTTTAGCGCAGCGGCAGTTTCATACTATGGCGGTAAAAAAATTTGCATGGTATTTAAGGACTCACTATGTTTTCCGCATTGCGCCACCGTACCGCTGCCCTGGCGCTCGGCGTATGCTTTATTCTCCCCGTACACGCCTCGTCACCTAAACCTGGTGATTTTGCTAATACACAGGCACGACATATTGCTACTTTCTTTCCGGGACGCATGACCGGAACTCCTGCAGAAATGTTATCCGCCGATTATATTCGCCAACAGTTTCAACAGATGGGTTATCGCAGTGATATTCGGACATTTAATAGCCGATATATCTTCACCGATAAAAACAAGCGTAAAAGCTGGCATAACGTGACAGGAAGTACGGTGATTGCCGCTCATGAAGGAAAAGTGCCCCAGCAAATCATCATCATGGCGCATCTTGATACCTATGCTCCGCAAAGCGATGCAGATATTGATGCCAACCTTGGGGGGTTAACATTACAAGGTGTGGATGATAATGCCGCAGGCCTTGGTGTTATGCTTGAACTGGCAGAGCGCCTGAAAGATATTCCGACTGAGTATGGGATTCGTTTTATTGCCACCAGTGGTGAAGAGGAAGGGAAATTAGGTGCTGAGAATTTACTCAAGCGCATGAGCGATACTGAAAAGAAAAATACCCTGCTGGTGATTAATCTCGATAATTTGATCGTGGGCGATAAGCTTTATTTTAATAGTGGCGTAAATACACCAGAAGCTGTCAGGAAATTAACCCGTGATCGAGCGCTGGCAATTGCGCGTAATCATGGGATTGCAGCGACAACAAATCCAGGTTTGAATAAAAACTATCCGAAAGGCACCGGGTGTTGTAACGATGCAGAAGTTTTCGACAAAGCCGGTATTGCGGTACTTTCGGTGGAGGCGACCAACTGGAATCTTGGAAATAAGGATGGTTATCAGCAACGCGCAAAAACACCGGCCTTCCCGGCGGGAAATAGCTGGCATGATGTAAGGCTTGATAATCAACAGCATATTGATAAGGCGCTTCCTGGAAGAATAGAACGTCACTGCCGTGACGTTATGCGGATAATGCTACCGCTGGTGAAGGAACTGGCGAAGGCGTCATGAGGCGTTTGAAAATGGGAGCTGGGAGTTCCCCCACTGACGCGGGGGAGCTCAGTTATGGGTAACAGTACCCCAGAACCGAGAGCGGTTTATCCCCGCTGGCGCGGGGAACACGTTTGATGTGCTGACGATGGAGCTGCATAAAACGGTTTATCCCCGCTGGCACGGGGAACACATTGTCATTCGACAGAATGAAAAACAATCAATCGGTTTTTCCCCGCTGGCGCGGGGAACACTAACGCTTCAGAGAGTTTTTAGCGCGTCGCAACGGTTTATCCCCGCTAGCGCGGGGAACACCCAGCGGAGCGTGGGAATATACTGTATTTATCCGGTTTATCCCCGCTAGCGCGGGGAACACTTCTCCATTGCCAACCGCATATTCCAGGTTGCCGGTTTATCCCCGCTAGCGCGGGGAACACGCGGCGGGGATCGGCGACGGGTTGAGTGGGCACGGTTTATCCCCGCTAGCGCGGGGAACACCTGGCCCCGGAAATCAGCGCCCTCCTCTTCTACGGTTTATCCCCGCTAGCGCGGGGAACACCTGGCGAGAAGAACTTGCGCAGCTATCGTGACCGGTTTATCCCCGCTAGCGCGGGGAACACTTCTTCGTCTGTCATATAACACCCCTATTACACGGTTTATCCCCGCTAGCGCGGGGAACACCAAAACAGCGCACTTATCGGTTCAAGGGTTCGCGGTTTATCCCCGCTGGCGCGGGGAACACAGCTCCGGTGAACGCAGCACACCAGGGGGTTTCGGTTTATCCCCGCTGGCGCGGGGAACACGCTGTAAATCGAGCCGTCATCTCAGTAAAAATCGGTTTATCCCCGCTGGCGCGGGGAACACAGGTAAGACGACGTTTGAGGGAACAATATTAACGGTTTATCCCCGCTGGCGCGGGGAACACAGACCAGCGTACTGACCGGATCAAACTCACATCGGTTTATCCCCGCTGGCGCGGGGAACACTTTTCCCCGGCGTTTACAGATGGGGCACTCGCCGGTTTATCCCCGCTGGCGCGGGGAACACTCTCTGAAAGGGTGAATGGCGTTAATTTCTCCCGGTTTATCCCCGCTGGCGCGGGGAACACTCAAGCAACCAGTAGTTTTTATCGTTATCGTTCGGTTTATCCCCGCTGGCGCGGGGAACACTTAACCCTGCAATATTATGGCGCTTCATTAGACGGTTTATCCCCGCTGGCGCGGGGAACACTGGATTAAACCTCATATATAAATAAAGGATAACGGTTTATCCCCGCTGGCGCGGGGAACACTTCCAAGAAATTCTTTCTTTTCTTTATGGTGTCGGTTTATCCCCGCTGGCGCGGGGAACACCGATTGTATATATTGTCGCCGGGTTGATTTTCCGGTTTATCCCCGCTGGCGCGGGGAACACATGAAAACCCGGTAAAATTCCGGTTCAAACGCCGGTTTATCCCCGCTGGCGCGGGGAACACATAACCATGACAGGCGCTGGCCGCAGGAATCGCGGTTTATCCCCGCTGGCGCGGGGAACACTTCACTAAGCTGGACTACACTGTCTTTACAGCCGGTTTATCCCCGCTGGCGCGGGGAACACAGATCAGAAAATCTGATGGCACCCTACAGGAACGGTTTATCCCCGCTGGCGCGGGGAACACACTAAGCATACGTATCTGTTTTTAAACAATTTTATTCCACATCAACAATCTACCAACTAAATTCAAACATTTCCTTATTTTTAAAGAACGGGTAACTTATTGATTCTCAACAGGAAGAAACGAAACCAACCGTAACCCATCCAAATCCACCGGAATACGTCTGTTTTCACCCCAGGTCTGAAATTCAAAACCCGACTCGGTATTGGTCGCCCAGGCCATGACCACATTTCCGCAACCTGCCAGTTGGGAGATTTGCTGCCAGATCATCTCCCGAATACGTTTGGATGTATCACCAACATAAACACCAGCACGCACTTCCAGTAGCCAGATCGCGAGCCGTCCACGTAAGCGCGGCGGGACATTTTCTGTAACAACCACGACCATGCTCATCCGCTGCGCCCCCGGTGACCACTATCACCCAGCGTTTCAGGTTCCGGGATAGCTGGCGGTAACATATCCGGCGCGGGTTGTGGTGGTTCAATTTCACCGGCGGCAAGGACTTCCTCAATTAACGGGATTAATTTGCCCGTTAACTTAGTGCTACGGAAAATATCGCGACAGGCCAACCTGACTTCTTTATCTGGTTCTGCGGGTTGCCTCGCCGCTATTTCAAATGCCTTTGGCACAACCGTATCAAATTTAATGATATCGGCTATGTCATAAACAAATGAAAGCGGTTTGCCACCATGGATAAAACCAATAGCGGGCGCATATCCCGCGGCTAATACTGCCGCTTCAGAAATACCGTACAGGCATGATGTGGCAGCACTGATGCAGCGATTCACAACATCGCCTTTTTCCCAGTCTTTAGGATCGTAGTTGCGACCATTCCATTTCACACCATATTGCTTCGCCAGTAATGCATAGGTCTGGCGTACTCGGGCTCCCTCAATTCCCCGTAGCTGCTCCACTGAACGGCGAGCTGGCGGTGGTTCACGAAAACGTAATTCATACATTTTGCGCACCACCTTCAACCGTAGATCTTCCGTTAAAGCCAGCTTTGCCTGGTAGAGTAATTTATCTGCCCGCGCCCCTCCGGGTTGTCCGGAGGAGTAAACGCGAACGCCCGCTTCACCAACCCAGACCAGCAGTGTCCCCACCGTGGCGGCCAGATGCACCGCCGCGTGGGAAACTCTCGTTCCTGGTTCGAGCATAATGCAGGCGACCGATCCCACCGGAATATGCGTGCGGATCCCTGTTTTGTCGATCAGCACGAAAGCCCCGTCCAGTACGTCGATTTGACCATACTGGAGGAAGATCATGGAGGTGCGATCTTTTAACGGGATCGGACTCAGTGGTACAAACGTCACGCCTCTGCTCCGGGTTTGATTAACATCAGACCACAGCCGAACGCCCGGCTTTTGCCATACCCCAGGCAGAGACGTTGCAGAAATAACCCTGGCTCGGTGACCGTCAGCATCCCCGTATAATCCACGCTACTGAACTGGATCAGTTGCCGGGCATTTTCCCGCCGCAGTTGCTGTTGTCGGTAGGCATCGACCGAGGTATCCAGCAGTGTAAAACCACTTCTCTCTCCCTGCGCAGCCAGCCAGCCCAGCGCCGCCTGTTGTTGATGCAACCAGACATCACTTCCTTCCGCCTGCCCCCTCACCTGCCGTTTCGCCTCCATCAGCAGATCGTGGCGCTTACCCGCTTTACAGAATGTTGGATTCGCTCGCAGGTTGAAAAAAAGGGATTGTCCGGTACGCAGCTCCGGCGCAAATGACCGGCATTCGATGGTAAACGTTTCACTTTCCGCCGGGCGTTCCTGCGACAGGACAAAAAAGCGAAACGCGCCCTGGAGTTCTTCCCGACGATAAAGAAATTGCCTTTCTTTGCCGCCAGGGAAAAGATCCCACAGCCACTGATGCATCACATATTCACCGCGATCCACCAGATGCAGCAACTGCGCAGGCGAAAGCTGGCCGGTATGTAAGGTTATTCTTGAGAGGTACATGGTTCCTCCTTGCTGAGCCACGGCCCCTGATTGACGGTACGTTCCCCAAAAAGCCACTGCTGACGATTTAAAGGAACATCCCGGCGGCGTAATATTTTGCTCGAGACCAGGCCATCGTGCTCCCCTTCCCACCAGCATTCATCCTGAAGTTTCGGGAGTGAGACTTTTAGTTCGTGGAAACGATCCTGATACTGTTGGTATGCGTTACGTAAGGCATCAGACGCGTTGCCTTCGAGCAGTAACGGCGCAAGGGGTAATGCCAGCGGATGGCTTTTTCGCCCCAGATAAAGCGGAAAAACCGGATGGCGTAAACCTTCCTGCAACTGTTCGAGGCTGTAAGGCGCATCAGCTGTTGTTGCCGCGGCCACCATCCACCAGGCATCGGTGTAGTAGTCGCGCCGGGAGATAATCGCGCTCAGAAGATCAGGGTCCCTCAACTCTTCGCGACGGCTGAAATAACGCGCTTTACGCACCTCTTTTGGCATCTGGACCGTGTGATAATCCCGTGCCCAGCGCGGGTTACGGCTGGCGCAAACCACCAGTGAATAGTGGCGATTAAACGCGTTTAAGCATTCGGTGTCATCACGCCGTATCCCTACCCCGGCAGCCAGCAGCCCCAGCAATGCTGAACGCGAAGGCAGTTCATGGGTATGACGCACCTCACCGGGTGCATCAACGCCCCAGGATGCCATTGGCCCATGAAGCTGAAAAATCAAATATTGGCTCATAAGCCGCCCCTTACGCGCAGATAAAGTCCAGCACGTCCTTCATGCTTCCCTGTTTGTTCATCACGTCAAAACTTGAGCATTCGGTCTTCTGTTCGTAAACCGTATTCATGTTTTCGCGAAGCGTTGTAATACGCTGCACCGCCACATCTAACTGACGTGTGCCATTAATGGGTTCATAGAAAGCCGCCGCCAGAGAACGCGGTTGTTCGGTGCCTTTTTCTGCCAGCGCCCAGGAGGCGTAGGCACGGCTGGCAAAACTGTTTTGTTTACCGGTTGGGGAGACTTTAAGCGCGGCTTCCGTAAAGGCGCGTATAGTCTGATTAGCCAACGCTTCGTCACCGCCGAGGTTTTCGACCAGCAGATCTTTATCAATGCAGATATAGGTGTAGAACAGCGCAGAACCGAATCCGGTTTCATCTACATGACCGGCACCGGCATCTTCAGAAGCCTGGCGTAAATCATCTACGGCGGTGAAAAAATCATTTTCGACAATCGTTTCACTGACACCAAACGCATGCGCGACCTGGCAGGCGGCTTCTACATTAAACCCGGGTTTTTTCGCCAGCATACGACCAAACATAGCGATATCTACCGCCATACGGTCTTTACGTAACAAAGCGAGATCGTCCTCTTTTGGCGCGCGCTTTTCTTCTGCCAGTTGATGGGCCAGCGCTTTTACGGCGTCAAATTCTGCCGGGCTGATATGGACGAGCTGTTCAGTTTCGGCATTAGTGAGCGGATCTTTTGGTTTTTTGTCGTTTTTTTGTTTTTTGTCTTTTTTGGCTTTCCCAAGATAATCGGCTATTTCTACTGCCCATTCGATGGCTTTTTTATCTTCGATTCCTTTATTAATCAGAATCGTTGCCGCCTCGCGCGCAATACGCCCGCTACGAATACCAATATGACCCGCCAGCGCCTGTTCAAAAAGTGCAGAAGTGCGCCACGCACGCTTCAGACTTTGCGAGGAAACGCGCAGACGCGTTGCTCCACCCAGTATCACAGTTTTCGGAGAGCCGGAATCATCACGGTTAAGATTGGCAGCAGGGTAAGCGGTTAACAAATGAAGCTGAATAAATGTCGTCATGAGATAGTCCTTTATTGATTTTGTTCGTTATCGGCGTCGCCAGCCTGGTAATATTCCAGCGCCCAGCGGATACGGATAAATTCTGTTGGCCGTTGCTGGCGGCGGTGATGATTGAGCAGGTCATCGCTCTCCTGGCACCAGCGGAAGACCCCTTCTGCAAGAGAGTCAAGATTGACGGAACCGTTTAATAATTTGACCGCACGGCATAACTGCCGCAATAAATCATCCGACGTTTTTACTGCCAGCAAACGAGTAAACCGCCCCTTTTTCATTACCGCCGCCAGCTGAGCAGCAAAAGGCTGCCGTTCATCAATGGCTTTAACATTGGCGCTAACTGCTGCTATCAGCGCTAGTGCGGTGATACGCCACTCGGGTTCATCCTGCCACTTTATTTGTCTGTTCTTAAGAAACAGGCGAAATCCATCCGTCAGACAAACATCATTAACCGTCGTACTACGCCGCAGACTGGCACGCTCGCCGCGTTTATCCTGCAACTCTTCATGCCATTTACGCAGCGCAACTTTATGCTCATCTTTTACAATACTCATTCAGCAGCCTCCTGCTTTTTCTCCCTGGCGGCGTTAGCATTTTGCTTCTCCGCCGATGTTGTAAAATATTTCTTGCGCGCGGTCATGACGCGTTCTAAATCAACGGGCTCATATGGATTGGTGAATACACGCTCGTCAAAATCCTGACGCGCGAATAACCACATTTCCTTTTGCCATTTGCTGAGTAATTCGTCCGGATCCTGACCTTCTTCAATTTGGCGCACTAATCTCAGGAATCGATGCTGAGTTTTGTTCCAGAAGCCAATATCCACAAAACCGAAATCAAGTTTTGTGGTTTTCTTCTCAGAGAACCATGCTTCTTTCAACGCTCGGTGTAACAAGCTTAGAATGTGTGATGCCGCTTGCGCTGCCAGACGCAACTTAGGTATTAGGTCTTCTTTTTTGTTTAACAACAGCGGGAAATGGTGTTCATACCAACAACGAACCTTCATATCTTCAAAATCAAAACCAAATCCCCATAAGCCCACCTTTGTTTGCTTTAGATTGCTGGCATTCAAAAGTTTCACGACCTGTGCGGGGAGTTCAGTATTGTTTTTTGAGTTACCTACCTCTATGAGACCTAACCAGTCGCGCCAGATTAAACCACCAGGTTGTGGTTTAACTGAGTAAAAATCTCCACCCTCTTTAAGCGGCAGACGGTAAGGTGTTAGAGGATGGCGCCACATGACGTATTGAACACCATAGTTTTTGAGTGACATCAAGCCCAAAAGAGCATCGCTCTGCCTACAGCAAATGTCGCAGTTACCTATTGAGGTTGTCTTAAAATCAATACGTATACGTCGTGGCATTCCCCAGTAGGCCTGAAGTTTATTGACTTGTTCATCCGTTACCACAGCACCGTCCAGTTCGCTGGTACGCGTCGGTGCAAGCCAGGGAAAGACCAGGTCATCAAAGGTTTTTGGTAAAGGTAAATCGGCTTCATCTTGCGGCATTACGTTTAGCCACAGCTTTCGCCACAAAGGGGTTTGTTGATTGCCCTGGTACTCCAGCAATTCTATAAGTGTCGTCAGAGGCCCTCCGCCACGTAGCCCAGGATAGTAACCGCGCCCACCTATAGGTGCATTCAACTGGATTGAAAAAAGCGCTAAAGGCACACAATGTAGGCACAGATGCTGAGTTGTGTCTCGCTTAATAAAATGGTCTGTATTTCGTTCTTTTGTTTGTTTTCCTGGTGCGTCAGGAAGAAGCGAAGCAATAGAAGTTGCCTTAACTTTTAATTCATCAAAATCCTGCATAAATGAAGGGGAATCTGGGCCAAACTGGAAAGCGTATTCTAAAGACAGCAATGCTTCCCGTAGCTTTTCAACCTCCAGCCCGTCTTCCCAGATATCATCCCAACGACCGTGATTTTTGGGCGCGAAGCTGGTTTGTAGTAGTCCCAGCAAAAACTGCCATGCCGCCCCCTGGAGATCTGCCCGCGGCGCAGCGATATCGACAACATTTTCATCCGCCAGATCGACTGGCGCCAGTTTGCCTGTCGTTCCGTCTTTATAACGAACAGGCAACCACGGGGTTGTCAGAAGTGAAAACGAGTTCATACGCATCCTCTCGTAAAAAAGACCATCCCAGGTCGGTTATCCATCCTTCCATCCTTTTTTGTGTATCAACTATTCAGAGAATCCTGTCGCAGGCATCTCAACCAACCTTGCCAATCAATCCCTCCGTAGCCGAATATCCACAACTTTCGTCATCGGTGACTAAAATCAAGTTTGCCATCTCCGGATCTTGCCGCTGTTCAACGCACCACTGCCTGAACGCATCCCCTTCCAGTAAAGAAAACTCATCCCGATGTTTTTTCCACCAGCTTTGGCGCACTCTGACAACGCTCATTTCCCATGCGTGAGCGCCAGTGGCATAAGGCTTCACCACACCGTCAATACAGGTAGCCAACCACAAGGAAACAGACTCCTCAGCCAGACGTGTCGACAGTTTTTCCGGAAGGTAATCGTTGATATTGGCGGCATAGCCGGGCCTGAAGTTCAGCACAAACTTATTAGCCATTGAACGATCGCAGTAGTATTTGCCCACTTGCTCCTGCTCGCTGCGGGCAAACCCTTCCGGCATTACCACATCCTCACCGTAGACTGATTCAATCAGAAGCCGGGCTGAGTGTGGCATCTGAATCGCGCCTTGTTCACGCAGCACACGCTGCGTCAACCAGATTCGCCCATGATCGGGATAGACAAATGCACTGTTACGCATGGCACTGCCAAACCATTCTTCACCCGGAGAGTCGTTCCAGACGGGGGCCAGAATCAGCAATACAGGAGGGTGACGCTCGTCTTTACCGTCACGCTTTAACTGGCCATTCATATCGCGGATATGCCGCTGCAAACGCCCTGCTCGTTGAATCAGCAAATCAACAGGGGCAAGGTCGGAAATCATTTCGTCCAGGTCGCAGTCGACGCTCTGCTCCAGGACCTGAGTACAAATGAGGACTTTTCCGGCACGCTGTGAACAGTCTTCTTTACCAAAGCGTGCCAGCGTCTCCGTTTCAATTCGCTGGCGATCGCTAAAAGCAAAGCGGCTATGAAAAAGTGAAAGGCTGGAAGCAGGAATGACGCCGCGGGCAAGTAACTGACGATGAACCTGGATGGCGTCATCGACAGAATTCCGAATCCAGGCGATGCATTTCCCCTGGCTTACCGCCGATTCGATACGCGCAATACACTCTTGTTCGCTATGAAGCCAACCCACACTCACGCTGCGCTCAACGTCTTTGCGCGTCGCAACCCGGTGCGAATGCACATCGGATTTCGTGACATGCGTCAGCCAGGGATAATCATCTTTTTCCAGCAACGGAGCTTCTTGCTGGCCCTCTGCACCACGCGCAAAGGCGGCGACGAGTTTGTCACGCTGCTGTTGAGACAACGTAGCAGAAAGCAAAATAACGCTGTTTCCGCCACGCGCCTGCCGCTCGATCAGCCCTTCAAGAATGCACGACATATAAGCGTCACAGGCGTGGATCTCATCGGCTAGCAGGATTTTGTTACTCAGCCCCAGAAGCCGCAGATTATTATGTTTGAACGGCATCACCGCCATCATCGCCTGATCCAGCGTGCCGACGCCAATTTCAGCCAGCAACGCCTTCTTGTTACTGTCAGCAAACCAGGCCGCACATCCCTGACTGAATGTTTGTTCATCCGGTTCTTCTGACCCGACTAAATCACCGGACCAGAGTGAGTCATTAAAGCGGTCTATTAATGTTCGGGCACTGTGTGCCAGCACCAGGCTGGGGCGGGATTGTGGCGAATAGAAAGCAAGCCAGGTTTTGACCAGTCGCTCGTACATGGCATTGGCCGTTGCCATTGTTGGCAGGCCAAAAAACAAACCCTGCGCTTTCCCCGCAGCCATCAACCTGTGCGCCAGGATAAGCGCCGCTTCTGTTTTACCTGCACCAGTTACATCTTCCAGAATAAATAACTGCGGCCCGGGCCGGCTGATATCCAGTTCCAGCACCTTTTGCTGTAACGGTGTCGGGTGCTCAATAAAAGGAAACAGCGTATTAATTCCGGTGAAAGGCGCGACTTTTGCTTTTGGAGGAAAGACAGTTAAGGCGTTTTGAGCCTGAACTAAAGTTTTCTGCCAGTAATCTTCAATATCCATTGTCTGTGCGACGCGTGGAAAAAATCGCGTTGACGATCCCGTCCAGTCTGCAAGTACGACGGTTGCAGAGATATACCAGGAAAGTTGTTTTATAAGTTCAACGCCCTCGTCCTCATCCCAGAATGCGGGGATCTCGATGAGCGGAAACAGTGGTTTGATTGCAATGAGAAAATCTCGTGCAGCAGCTTTATCTTCAGGCAGAAAATTATCCAGTTCATCAATACGGTCAGGAGGCCGACCATGATGCCCGGTAGTTACGGGCATCCACATATCTATTACCCGTTTGAGCTTGCGCGGAGAGAGTGAAGATGAAGGAAGCAACTCTTCGCATCCTCTTAAATAATGATGCCACAACCAGTAACCCAGCGTTGAATGAGAGATCTTTTCGTAATTCTTTCTTGCGCCTTCCGGAACCTTGAGTTGTGGGTGCAGGTAAAGTTGCTGAAATGAGCGGGCAAATTTTCCAGTATCGTGCCTGCACAACAACCAGGCGAAAAATTGTGCTGCCTGCTCCGTGTCAGCGAAACCTAATTGACGAAAATAGTCAGCCAGCCCGAAGCAGTTGCTTTTAACCATTAAATAGCCCATTGCGGCTACATCCAGCGAATGCCAGCAAAGAAGGTGATAGTCGTCACCACCCTCTTTCTCGCCACGTCGGGTTTTTCCCCAGAAATCAAAGAAAGTCACAATGTTTTTATCCTTCAGTGAAACTTAAAGGATATTTACGCATATATTAAAAATTATCTGTGATATATATCAACCAATAAAACATTTATATTATGAATAAATTAATGATTTTCATTTGAAATTCATAATAATAAATAGAGACAAAATATTCACATAAAAAATATAAATTTAAAAAAGGGTGCAGGAGACCAAACCATCACAATTCAGTACGCGGGGTTTTACCCCCGCGTGGTGGCTACTTCTTCGATTCGTAAGCGAGAACTGCCTTAAACTCCATACCACGTTCTCTGATACTCAACTCACACAACGAGTCGCCTACCATCAGCGTGAATCCCAGTACTGTACAACACAGTACGATGATTGCCACAAGGGCATATTTTGTCAGCATGTCTTGCCTCCCTGCAAAGAAGAGACTAACATCCGAATTGCTTAGGTTCGAACGCTGGCCTCAGGTTGATAGAAATATCGCCTGGGGCTTTTGTCCATCTGGAACCTCGCGAATGCTTAACGCCAGACAGCCTCAAGCACCCAACGCCATTCTATACCTGTTAATTTCCCCTGCGATGTTCACCTTTAAATGCCGGAATGCTGCTCGCAAAATAAAAACGCCCCCATCATTTCTGACAGAGGCGTTTAATTTATCCGGCAATATATTTACCCTTCGTGCAGCCCACATTCCCTTTTTAAGCCAAAGAAACGCGTTTCTTCTTCCGCCATACCAGGTTCCCATTTACGGGTTGTATGGGTATCACCAACCGATAAATATCCTTCATCCCATAATGGGTGATATTTCAGGCCATGTTTTTGCAGATACTGATAAATAGTTCGGTTATCCCAGTCGATAATCGGCAGCACTTTAAATACGCCACGCTGAATTGCCAGCACCGGTAAATTAGCGCGACTGCCGGATTGTTCACGGCGCAGGCCAGCAAACCACGTTTGCGCGTTCAATTCTTTCAGCGCCCGGTTCATCGGTTCGACTTTGTTGATATCGTTGTACTTTTCAATGCCTTCAACGCCCTGTTCCCACAGTTTACCGTAGCGCGCTTCCTGCCAGGCAGCGCTTTCGGTAGCGCGGTACACTTTCAGGTTGAGCTTGAGTTTGTCCGTTAACTCGTCAATAAAGCGGTAGGTTTCAGGGAACAGATAACCGGTATCGGTGAGGATCACCGGAATATCCGGGCGAACCTGATTCACCAGATGCAGGCTCACCGCCGCCTGAATGCCGAAGCTGGAAGAAAGCACATATTCACCGGGCAGATTATCCAGTGCCCAGGCAACGCGGCCTTCAGCATCCAGTTTTTCAAGCTCGGCGTTAGTTTCCGCCAGCGCCAGAATGCGATCTACCTTCGGCAGTTCGTTCAGGGCATTTAGATCGAGTTTGGACATAGATTCCTCACTGTTTGCCTTGCCTGATGCGACGCTTACGCGTCTTATCAGGCCTACAAGACTGGACTGATGGTTAATCCCACAAATCGCGCGCCGGATCGAGCACCGGGCGAATGATGCCCGCACGCACCGTAAAGTCGCCGAAGCCTTCACCCGCTTCACGTTCTTTCGCCCAGCGCCCTATCAGTTCATCAAGCGTCGCCAGGATTTCCGGCTCGGTGATGTTTTCTTTATGCATCCGTGGGATACGTGTCCCAATGCGGTTGCCACCAAGATGCAGGTTGTAGCGCCCAGGCGCTTTACCCACCAGGCCAACTTCCGCCAGCATCGCGCGACCACAACCGTTCGGGCAGCCTGTTACACGCATCACGATGTGCTCATCGCTGACACCATGTTTCGCCATTAAATTATCGATGTTATCGATAAATGACGGCAGGAAACGCTCCGCTTCCGCCATCGCCAGCGGGCAAGTCGGGAATGACACGCAGGCCATTGAGTTTTCGCGCTGCGGCGTGACGGCATTCATCAATCCGCTCTCTTTGGCGATCTTCTCAATCTTCGCTTTCTCGCTTTCCGGTACACCGGCGATGATCAGATTCTGGTTAGCGGTAATGCGGAAATCACCTTTGTGGATCTTCGCGATCTCCAGCAGGCCGGTTTTCAGCGGACGTCCCGGATAATCAAGAATTCGACCATTTTCGATAAACAGCGTCAGGTGCCATTTGTCGTCGATTCCTTTTACCCAGCCGATACGATCGCCGCGCCCGGTAAATTCATATGGACGGATCGGCTCAAATTTGATCCCCGCGCGACGTTCCACTTCTGCTTTAAACGTCTCAACCCCCACGCGCTCCAGCGTGTATTTGGTTTTGGCGTTTTTACGGTCAGTACGATTACCCCAGTCACGCTGAGTGGTAACGACCGCTTCCGCCACCGCCAGCGTATGCTCCAGTGGCAGATAACCAAACTCGCTCGCGGTACGGGCGTAGGTTTTCTTGTTGCCGTGTTCGATAGAAAGCCCACCGCCCACCAGCAGGTTGAAGCCCACCAGTTTGCCGTTTTCCGCGATCGCCACAAAGTTCATGTCGTTGGCGTGCAGATCGATATCGTTCTGCGGCGGGATCACTACCGTGGTTTTGAATTTACGCGGCAGGTAGGTCTGACCGAGGATGGGTTCTTCATCGGTGGTGGCGACTTTCTCCTGATCGAGCCAGATCTCCGCATAGGCGCGGGTTCGCGGCAGCAGATGTTCAGAGATTTTCTTCGCCCATTCATAGGCTTCCGCGTGCAGCTGCGACTCGTAAGGGTTCGAGGTGCAGAGTACGTTACGGTTCATGTCGTTAGCAGTCGCCAGCGCATCAAGACCGACCGAGTGCAGCATCTGGTGCACCGGTTTGACGTTCTTTTTCAGAATGCCGTGGAACTGGAACGTCTGGCGGTTGGTCAGGCGAATGCTGCCATAAATGGTGTTTTCACCGGCGAATTTATCAATTGCCTGCCACTGTTTAGTGGTGATCACCCCACCCGGCAGACGGCAGCGCAGCAGCATCGCATGACGCGGTTCCAGCTTCTGTTCAGCACGTTCCGCGCGGATATCGCGGTCATCCTGCTGATACATACCGTGGAAACGGATCAGCAGGAAGTTGTCGCCCTTAAAGCCGCCGGTCAGACCGTCGTTTAAATCTTCCGCAATGGTCCCGCGCAGGTAGTTGCTCTCAAGCTTCATGCGCTCGGCGTCTGTCAGTTTTCCTTCGACCACTAAAGGCCCTGGATGTTTTTCGTTCATTAGTAGACATCTCGCTGATAACGGCGCTCTACGCGCAGCTCACTTAAAAATTCATCCGCCGCTTCGGTGTCCATGCCACCAAATTCGGCAATCACTTCCAGAAGTGCCTGTTCAACGTCTTTCGCCATGCGATTAGCGTCGCCGCAGACATAAATGTGGGCACCGTCATTGATCCAGCGCCACAGCTCTGCGCCCTGTTCGCGCAGTTTGTCTTGTACGTAAATTTTTTCTTTTTGATCGCGCGACCAGGCAAGATCGATACGTGTCAGCACGCCCTCTTTGACGTAGCGCTGCCACTCCACCTGGTAGAGGAAATCTTCCGTAAAGTGTGGGTTGCCAAAGAACAGCCAGTTTTTACCCGGCGCTTCGTCAGCGGCACGTTGCTGCATAAAGGCGCGGAACGGCGCGATGCCGGTGCCTGGACCAATCATAATCACCGGCGTTTCCGGGTTGGCCGGCAGGCGGAAGTTGTCGTTATGTTCGATAAATACGCGGACTTCGCCCTCTTCTTCCACACGGTCCGCAAGGAAGCTGGAGGCACCGCCAGCACGGGCGCGGCCTTCCACGTCATAACGCACCACACCAACGGTGACGTGTACTTCGTTCTCGACTTCCGTCTGCGATGAGGCGATGGAGTACAGGCGCGGGGTCAGCGGGCGCAGCAAGTTAATCAGGGCTTCAGCGTCAAGCTGCGCCGGAGAGAAACGCACCATGTCGACAATCGGCGTCGTCGCGGCGTAATGCTGTAACTTCGCTTTATCGCCCACCAACGGCAGCAACGTTTCGCTGCGGGTAAGCGTGGCGTAATTCTCAACGATGTTGGCGGTGTTGACGGTCAGTTCGAAGTGCCACTGTAGGGCCTCGTTCAGAGGCAACGTTTTGCCCTCGACGGTGACAGGTTCATCGCCTTTCAGCCACAGCAGTTCGACAAGTTCTTTCACCAGTGCCGGATCGTTCTGATACCAGACGCCCAGCGCGTCACCCGGCTGGTAACGCAGGCCAGAGTCGCCCAGGTCAATTTCGATATGGCGAACGTCTTTTTCAGAGTTACGTCCAGTAATCTTCTGGTTAACAGAGAGGCTCGCCACCAGCGGCGCTTCTTTGCTGTACGGGCTGGTGTGGATTTCATTTACCGCGCCAGTGGCGACGGATTGTGAAGGTGCTGCGACAGGCGCGCGCGATTTAAGCGCATCAACCACGCGGGCGCGCCACTCGCTGGCAGCGGTCTGGTATTCAACGTCGGCATCGACACGGTCGAGCAGGCGTTCACCGCCCAGTTCCGCCAGCTTGCTGTCAAAATCTTTCCCGGACTGGCAGAAAAATTCATAAGAGCTATCGCCGAGGCTAAACACGGCAAATGCAGTGTTTTCCAGCTTTGGCGCTTTTTTGGAGAACAGGAACTTATGCAGCGCGACGGCTTCTTCCGGCGGTTCCCCTTCCCCTTGCGTTGACGTCACCACGATGAGCAGTTTTTCGCTGGCGATTTGTTTGAATTTATAGTCGCCCGCGTTCACCAACTTAACGTTCAGTTTTGCCGCTAATAAATCATCGCGTAATGCTTCAGCAACCCGGCGCGCATTGCCGGTTTGCGAAGCGGAGATAATAGTTATACCCGGCATTTCTGCGGCGGGCGCTGGCGTCGCTACAAGCGCAGCAGGCTGCTGATTGAGCACGCCCCAGAAATAGCCAGAAACCCAGGCAAGCTGGGTGGGAGTTAAATCGGTCGTGGCCGCCTGAAGGCGTGCCAGTTGCTCCGGGTTCAACGGAAGCAACGCGGAAGGTGGGACCTGTGTCGTCATGCGTCGTTATGTTCCAGTAAGCAAAGCTGTTTCTGCGCCCTGTCAGCGCCCATAAAACAGAAGAGAAGGTAAGGTTAACGGGGTGAACGGTGTGGATTAAAGACGGGATAGCGATAACTAATAACCAAATCGACTAACCTGTTTTAGCAATAGTCTTTAACAACAAAACAGATTAACCAACCCAATGAAAAACAAATGAATTTAGCCAATCATTAAGATAAATCAGCGATTTTGCGCAACAAAGTCGTTTTAGATAATGCGAAAAAACAGCCTTTCCGGTACTCTACGGCGGTTTTATCGTCATGTAGAGAAATTATGATGTCCACCACGTTATTTAAAGATTTCACCTTCGAAGCCGCTCACCGCTTACCACACGTCCCGGAAGGACATAAATGTGGTCGCCTGCACGGGCATTCCTTTATGGTGCGACTGGAAATTACCGGGGAAGTCGATCCGCATACGGGCTGGATTATCGATTTCGCTGAACTGAAAGCGGCATTTAAACCAACCTATGATCGCCTCGATCACTATTATCTCAATGATATTCCTGGCCTGGAAAACCCGACCAGCGAGGTTTTAGCAAAATGGATTTGGGATCAGGTTAAACCGGTTGTTCCGCTGTTAAGTGCGGTTATGGTGAAAGAAACCTGCACCGCAGGTTGCA
Organism: Escherichia sp. 94.0001; assembly: GCF_013369155.2. NCBI lineage: Bacteria > Pseudomonadati > Pseudomonadota > Gammaproteobacteria > Enterobacterales > Enterobacteriaceae > Escherichia > Escherichia sp. 94.0001. The sequence continues at coordinate 73,693 of NZ_JABWMS020000009.1, forward strand.
TCTATCGCGGCGAATGATAAGAGTGTGTCGGCGGTCAATTTCCCTTAAGTAACGCTATGTTAGGGTGTTGCGCTCTGGATATCTGGGGCATGACATGGAAGACGACTGCGACATTATTATTATTGGTGCGGGTATAGCAGGCACCGCTTGTGCTTTACGCTGCGCGCGGGCAGGTTTATCCGTTCTGTTACTGGAACGCGCTGAAATTCCCGGCAGTAAAAACCTTTCCGGCGGGCGTTTATACACCCATGCGCTCGCGGAACTCCTCCCTCAGTTTCACCTGACCGCGCCTCTTGAACGACGCATCACTCACGAAAGTCTTTCTCTGCTAACGCCGGATGGCGCAACGACGTTTTCCAGCTTACAGCCCGGCGGTGAATCCTGGAGCGTATTACGTGCACGGTTCGATCCGTGGCTGGTTGCCGAAGCCGAAAAAGAAGGTGTCGAATGCATCCCTGGTGCGACGGTAGATGCGCTGTATGAAGAAAACGGCAGGGTGTGTGGTGTCATTTGCGGTGACGATATTCTCCGCGCCCGTTATGTGGCGCTGGCAGAAGGTGCCAACAGCGTCCTGGCTGAGCGTCACGGGTTAGTGACTCGTCCTGCTGGCGAAGCGATGGCGTTGGGGATCAAAGAAGTTCTTTCACTGGAAACATCCGCTATTGAAGAACGTTTTCATCTGGAGAATAACGAAGGCGCAGCGTTGCTGTTCAGCGGCGGAATCTGTGATGACTTACCCGGCGGCGCATTTCTTTATACTAATCAACAAACGCTCTCGTTAGGGATTGTTTGCCCGCTCTCTTCACTTACGCAAAGTCGTGTTCCGGCAAGCGAGCTGCTGGCTCGCTTTAAAACGCATCCGGCAGTGCGCCCGCTTATCAAAAACACGGAATCACTGGAGTATAGTGCGCATCTGGTGCCAGAAGGTGGCTTGCACAGTATGCCGGTGCAATACGCCGGTAACGGCTGGCTGCTGGTGGGCGATACGTTGCGCAGTTGCGTCAATACCGGAATTTCCGTGCGCGGCATGGATATGGCGCTGGCTGGCGCACAGGCGGCGGCACAAACGCTGATAAGCGCCTGCCAGCACCGCGAGCCGCAAAATCTGTTTCCGCTTTATCATTACAACGTAGAGCGCAGCCTGCTGTGGGATGTTCTACAGCGCTATCAGCATGTTCCGGCGCTTTTGCAACGCCCGGGCTGGTACCGTAAGTGGCCTGTGTTAATGCAGGATATTTCCCGTGATTTATGGGATCAGGGTGATAAACCTGTTCCGCCGCTGCGTCAGTTGCTCTGGCGTCATTTACGTCGTCATGGCTTGTGGCATCTGGCGGGCGATGTTGTCAGGAGTATTCGATGTCTGTAGCCCGTAATCTCTGGCGCGCTGCTGATGCGCCACATATTGTTCCGGCAGACTCCGTTGAGCGCCAGACGGCAGAACGGTTGATTAACGCTTGTCCGGCTGGTCTTTTTTCGCTCACGCCGGAAGGCGACTTACGCGTTGATTATCGCGGCTGCCTGGAGTGTGGCACCTGCCGTTTACTGTGTGATGAAAAAAACCTACAACAGTGGCGCTATCCGCCTTCCGGATTCGGCATCACCTACCGCTTTGGATAAATAATAAGGATAATTTATGCCCCTCTTACACCTGCTCCGCCAGAATCCGGTGATTGCTGCCGTTAAAGATAATGCCAGCCTGCAGTTGGCAATCGATTCTGAATGCCAGTTTATTTCCGTGTTATACGGCAATATCTGCACCATCAGTCATATCGTCAAAAAGATTAAAAGTGCCGGGAAATATGCCTTTATTCATGTCGATTTGCTGGAAGGCGCATCAAATAAAGAAGTAGTAATTCAGTTTCTGAAACTGGTGACCGAGGCGGACGGCATTATCAGTACCAAAGCGTCAATGCTAAAAGCGGCGAGAGCGGAAGGCTTTTTCTGTATTCATCGCTTGTTTATTGTCGACTCGATTTCTTTTCACAACATTGATAAGCAGGTTGCGCAATCGAATCCTGATTGTATTGAAATTCTGCCAGGCTGTATGCCTAAAGTGCTGGGCTGGGTAACGGAGAAAATCCACCAGCCGCTGATTGCTGGCGGGCTGGTGTGCGATGAAGAAGATGCGCGTAATGCGATTAACGCCGGTGTCGTGGCGCTTTCCACCACGAATACCGGGGTCTGGACGTTAGCGAAAAAATTGCTTTGACGGGATACTCGTAACGAGTTGAATTTGTCTGATTTGTAGGCCACATGCCAAATCCGGCATTCAGCGCCTGATACGACGCTTGACGCGTCTTATCAGGCCTACAGTCCCCAGCCCAGAACCGTAGACAGGATCATCCGGCAGCACGTTATTGGCAATCTGCGTGAATGGTTGTCACCAGTGCCTCCAGCACCGCTTTCCAGTCATCTACCACGCCAACATCTGCCTGTGAAAATACCGCCGCGCTGGCGTCATGATTAATCGCCACCACAAACTTGCTATTGCGGACGCCCGCCATTAACGCTGCTGCGCCGGAAGCGCCAACAACAATACACACCTCAGGTGCCAGCAGATGTCCGGAAATACCAATCACTTTTTCGGCATCAACGCCACCGTTCATTACTCGCGCCCGACTGTAGCCCGCTTCGGCTCCCAGCTTTTCTGCCAGCATAGCGATTTCCTGGTTATCTGCCTCTCCGCCCTGACCCACCACCAGCACCCGTCTGGCCTCAGCTAATGGGTCGTGGGTAACATTTTTCAGATCCTCTGTGCTAACCAGCCAGTCGGGAAGCGCGCCGGGGACAATGTTCAGTTGCTGCATACCAGAGGGCAACGTGGCATTTTTCACTGCTCCCGACTGGCGGGCAAGGGAAAGGCATAGCGGGCGTTTTTCTGTTTGCAGCGTCGCCGTTAGCGCATTTCCCCACTGGGATTTGCGTACGCTTCCGGTTGGAATATTTAATGAAGTCACCTGGCATATACTGGCACCATGTAAACGCCAGGACAGGCGGGTAGCCAGTTCATCGCCAAACGTTCCCGGCGGAAAGAGAACAACGTCCGCAGGCGTTCGCTGCCACTGTTCTACCAGCGCATCCAGCACCTGTTCCGCGACCATCGGCTGCGGCTCGATTTGCCAGTGCGTTAATGTGCTGCCGCTGAAATCCTGCTCCGCCAGCCAGCCCGCTATTGCGGCATGTTCCTGATTTATTGTCACAATGGCGATATTCATGGCTGCATCCTTTGGCGTAAATAGTCCTGCCATAGCTTTTGCGCTTTTTCTGCTACCGTTTGCCCATCAAGAAGCGTTGCACCGCGTCGTTGCTCTGGCCTTTCCAGTTGCCGGCACTGCATCGCTGACGATTCAGCAGTAACAGTTTTGCGGATAATTTCAGCTTTCCCCGCAGCCATTCGCTGGCGCATTCCCGGTACTGGCAAGGCCACCTCGCCACACTGGCGCACGGCAATCACCGCAGGCAAGCGAACCCGACAACAGCGTAATCCATGTTCAGTACGCTGTTCGAGCGAGATAAACGGTGCGTCGAGAGTAAAACGCTCCACCTGGGTAAAACAGGGCCAGGTCAGCATTTCCGCCAGCAAAAATGGCGTTTGCCCGTTCTGCCCTTCGCTGCTCTGGCAGCCAGTAATGATCAGATCCAGCGGATTCTGGCGCTGCCATTCGGCAATATGGCGAGCGACAAATTCCGGCGCAAAGCGCAGATCTGCCGCCGTCTCCAGCAATACAGCTTCCTCAAACCCAAGAGCCATGAGATAGCGCAGCCAGTGCAACGCCCGTTCATCCCCCATGCTCAACGCGGTTAAAGACATCGGCGTACCGTTTTTTCTCTGCGCTAACAGAAGCGCGGCAGCGGCCTGTTCATCAGCACCGAGTAAACTTCGCAGCAGCGAAACATCCGGTCCGCTATTACCCTGAGCCGCCGCCTGCCACTCTTTTTCCGCCAGCATTCCGGCATCCGGTTCGGCTTTAAACGCTAACAGAATGTTCATTCACACCTCCTACATTTCCCGCCGCCACCAGCGGGAGTGCTTTGGTTTCTGGCGCCCATAGCCAGGTCACAACAAAACCAACCAACAACACTGCCGCCAGGAGCAATAAGGTGACTTGCATTCCCCACTGCGCCAGCACCCACGGCAGCAGGCCAGTACTTACCGCCGCCCCCAACCGACTCATGGCGGTGGCAAAACCGACACCCAGCGAGCGAATGTCAGTAGGAAAACTTTCCGCAGGCAAAATGCCCACCAGATTACTGACTGCCGAAATGGTGGTGCTGAAGAGAACAAAAAGCAGCAGCGTTAATGAACTGCCAGAAGGCAAACAGGCCATCACTACCAGCGTTGCCACCAGCAGCAAAAAACTTCCCAGCAAAAATTTGCGATGTGCCAGCAGGTGCGTCAGAACTAATCCCAGCAGTGCCCCCACAATTAACAACGCATTAAGCATCAGGCTGGCAGTCAGCGCATCTTCCAGTCCAATAGTCTGGGCGATAGTTGGCAGCCAGGTGTAAATTACAAACCATGGGATTACGAGGCAGACAAAGAAGACGCTGTTAAAAGCCGTGCGCCGCCAGTAGCGCGAAGAGAACAAGGTTTTGATGTGTTTATGGGTCGCCGTTGCCACTTCATCGCCCAGTAAAACATGGGGACCAAAATAGCGATGCACGATAGCGTGAGCTTCTGCAAAACGCCCCTGGCGCAGTAGCCAGCGTGGCGATTCTGGCGTTCCCCAACGTAACAACGTAATCAACAGGGCAGGAAATGCCGCCGATGCAAGTAACCATCGCCAGGCTTCGGGGCTTTCGCTAATAAAGTGATGTCCGGCAAGACTTGCCAACACATAACCTACGGTCCACACCACGCTGAAAGCGCCCAGCAAAATACCGCGATGGCGGCGCGGGGAAAATTCAGCTAGCAAGGTGTGACCTACTGAATAGTCGCCTCCCAGACCAATGCCGATCAAAATGCGTAGTCCAATAAGATGCTCTGGCGTGGTGGCAAAAAATTGCAGGAACGAAGCGAGCGTAATCAGCAAAAAGCTGAAGGTGAAGATTTTTTGCCGACCAATATGGTCGGAGATCCACCCCAAAACCAGGCTACCGATAAACAGGCCAAGTAGCGCCGAGCCGCCAATCATTCCCGCCATAAACGGCGTCAGTTGCATGGCGGGCGTAAGCTGAATAATGGCGTAACCAATGACGCCGAGAACATAACCGTCGGTCAGGTGCGCGCCGAAAGTGAGCGCAGCAATTCGACAGTGAAAACGGTTAAGCGGTAAATCATCCATTCGCACCGGTGAAGTGTTCATCTTTACCCCTTCATTGTCCGGTAATAAGAACGGCTTCCCTGTTGAGAAGCCGAAAAGACAACGCCCCGTCATCGCGAAACGCTGCCTGACACATTATTTTTCAATCGGATAGATAGTACCCGTATTCATAATACCGTTAGGATCGAACTGTTTTTTCAGCCCTTCCAGCAATGTCCACGCGCTGCCGTGTTCCAGTTTGCTCCAGTGAACACGATGTTTACCGATACCGTGATGGTGTACCATCGAACCGCCGAGGCGAATGGTTTCTTCGCAGATGATTTTGTTGAGCGGATTGTGGTATTTGTCGATTTCCTCTTCCGGCTTACAGTCAACAACGTTGTAGTCGTAGACGAAGTACATGTTGGTGCCGTTCTGATAGCTATGAGAGGAGTGACCGCCCAGCATGGTGATGTCGTCGGCGTGCGCGAACTCGGTACGAATACGGTTAATAACGCTTTCGTAGATTTCGTGTATGCAACTCCAGCAGCCGGACACTTCGGTGGTAAAGCCCATGTTGCCGGTTTTGAGGATCTGCACACGTTCGGCAGCCACTTTATCCGGTCCCCAGTTCAGGTTGTTAAACCAGGTTTCGATCAGCTTACTGTCCACGCGCTGGCATTGCGGGTAACGTGCCACGATTTCTGCAATCCCTTCGCCCGTCGCCTTCGCAATGCGAGGGTTACCTTCAGCCATAAAGATCAGCACGCATTTTCCGTCGGCAAAATGGGTGAAGTGTTGGGTGCCATCTTCAGCGTCATACAAACGAGCGATCGACGGACGATATCCTTCCACCATGATTTCACGCAGGATGTTGAAGCCGGTCTTCATGTCTTCCAGGATATAGCCATAAAAGAGGTTGTTTTCGGGAGTAAATTTAAAGATTTTCACTGTTATTTCAGTGATATAGCACAATGCGCCTTCGTTGCCGATGATGATGTGACGAATGTCCGGACCCGCCGCGCGTCGTGGCACGTTTTTAATGCGTGTCACGGTGCCATCAGCCAGTACTGCTTCCAGGCCAACGACCATATCCTCGATTGCGCCGTAGAGTGTGGAGAACTGCCCGATACTACGGGTCGCCACCAGTCCCCCCATCTGCGCCAACGGTTTTGACTGCGGAGAGTGCCCCGTGGTGTAACCTTTTTCACGCAACGCGTTTTCCAGCACTTCCAGAGGAACGCCACATTGCGCCGTCGCCTGCATATTCTCTATATCAATATTAATGATTTGATTCATTGCAGAGCCATCAAGCACTATCGAGTTTTCCACAACAGTTTCCAGTCCACCTTCGGTAGCGGAAGCCCCGGTACGCGGCACACCGTTAATTTTGTGTGCATTCATAAAATTCAACACACGGGACACTTGCTCTGTGGAACCGAGTTTTACGACCGCTGCCGGAATAGGCAAAGTATAAATACCATGAATATCCGGAAATTTACGAAAACGATCAATACTGTTTTTCTTCAATACCGTTTCATCGGTAATTACGCGATCTGCACCAACAATTTCCTTTAGCTGGTCGACAATCGCTGCGCGAGATAAAGACATAGTAATTCCTTCCTGATAATAAAAATGGAATAATCATTAATAAGAGAAAACAGAAACCACCGTTATGGATTAGCGCACTAAATAACCGCCATCGACCACTAATAAATGCCCGTTGACATAATTCGATGCCGGACTTGCGAGAAATATGGCTGCGCCCATTAAATCCTGAGTATCGCCCCAACGGTTTGCTGGAATATGATCAAGAACGCGCTGATTGGTTTCTGGATTACTGCGTGTCGCCAGGGTGATATCGGTAGCGTAATATCCTGGGGCAATACCATTTACCTGAATATTATATTGACCTAATTCATCGCAATAGGCTTTGGTAAATCCGGCAAGGGCGTGTTTAGTGGCAGAATAAGCAGGAGACCATTGACCACCTAAGTAGGAAAACAGTGAACAGATATTAATGATTTTACCGCTTTTCTGCGGGATCATAATTTTTGCCGCTTCATAGCTTAACTCGAATGCGGCGGTCAGGTTCACGTCAATCATCGGGTCCCAGTCGGCACGACCGAAATCCAGCACCTTATTCAGCTTACATATACCGGCATTGTTAACCAGAATATCGACGGTGCCGAAACGTTCACAACAGGCGGTAATTATCTTCTGCGGCGCGCCTTCTGCGGTGATATCCACCTGCATGAAGTCCACCTCAACACCCTGTTTTTCAATCATTTCCTTTGTTTCGCCATTATCTTTAACGAAACTTGGAATAAAGATATTTGCGCCTGCTTTTGCGAGTGCCATGGCAAATGCCTGGCCTAAACCGCTATTCCCGCCGGTAACAATTGCGGTTTTACCTTTCAGGGAGAAAAAATCCATTGAGAACGCATTGAGAGATTCGATTGACATAGTTAGCTCCAATTTCCGTAAGGCAAAAAAAAAGAAAGGTAACTTCCCCCGCGAGAGGGAAGTTACCTTTCTCATTATCTCTGGTAACTGGAGATAATTTTTAGCATAAGGGCATAAACGCTAATGTGATCGTAATCACAGTGTGATATTCGTATTATCAAATAATTTTAAAAAGCAGAAGCGTGACTACTCTCACACAACACCCCTGCTTTCCATGTTATTTCTTATTGCAATTACTAGAGACCTGAGAAAAGTAATCCACCTGAAAGGGCGGCTTACTTTTCTCTTTTTTTTGTCTATTACAAATGGGAATACGATATGCAACACAACTCATATCGCCGTTGGATAACCCTCGCGATAATTAGTTTTAGTGGCGGCGTTAGTTTTGATCTGGCTTATTTACGTTATATTTATCAAATTCCCATGGCTAAATTTATGGGATTCAGCAATACCGAGATAGGTTTAATAATGAGTACCTTTGGTATTGCGGCTATTATTCTTTATGCCCCCAGCGGCGTTATTGCCGATAAATTTTCGCATCGCAAAATGATTACTTCCGCGATGATCATTACCGGATTGCTGGGTCTGTTAATGGCAACGTATCCACCGCTGTGGGTAATGCTCTGTATTCAGGTCGCCTTTGCGATAACGACGATTTTAATGCTGTGGTCGGTGTCGATTAAAGCCGCATCGTTGCTTGGCGATCATAGCGAGCAGGGGAAAATTATGGGCTGGATGGAAGGGCTGCGCGGCGTCGGTGTAATGTCGCTGGCGGTGTTTACCATGTGGGTCTTTTCTCGCTTTGCACCGGATGACAGCGCCAGCCTGAAAATGGTCATTATCATCTATAGTGTGGTTTACATCTTGTTGGGGATTCTGTGCTGGTTTTTTGTTAGCGATAACAACAACCTGCGCAATGCCAATAACGAAGAAAAACAGTCATTCCAGCTTAGCGACATCCTGGCCGTTTTGCGCATCAGCACCACATGGTACTGCAGCATGGTGATTTTTGGCGTCTTCACCATCTACGCCATTCTGAGTTACTCCACCAATTATCTGACCGAAATGTACGGCATGTCGCTGGTGGCGGCGAGCTACATGGGGATTGTGATCAACAAAATCTTCCGCGCACTGTGCGGCCCACTTGGTGGCATTATCACCACCTACAGCAAAGTGAAATCCCCTACCCGCGTGATTCAAATACTTTCCGTAATCGGTTTGTTGGCGTTGACTGCCCTGCTCGTCACAAACTCTAACCCGCAATCGGTCGCGATGGGGATTGGCCTGATTTTACTACTGGGATTCACCTGCTACGCCTCCCGCGGGCTGTACTGGGCCTGCCCCGGCGAAGCGAGAACACCGTCTTACATTATGGGCACCACGGTAGGTATTTGTTCGGTGATTGGATTCCTGCCGGATGTCTTCGTTTACCCAATTATCGGCTACTGGCAAGACACCCTGCCCGCTGCAGAAGCCTACCGCAATATGTGGCTGATGGGCATGGCGGCGCTTGGCATGGTGATCGTCTTTACCTTTTTGCTGTTCCAAAAAATTCGTACTGCTGATAGCACCCCCGCAATGGCTAGCAGCAAGTAAGCCAGGAAAATTACAGGAGAAAAATCATGTCGAAAAAATACATCATAGGGATTGATGGCGGAAGTCAGAGCACAAAAGTGGTGATGTACGATCTGGAAGGTAACGTGGTTTGCGAAGGCAAAGGCTTATTACAACCGATGCACACTCCAGATGCCGATACCGCAGAACATCCTGACGATGATTTATGGGCATCATTATGTTTTGCTGGTCACGATTTGATGAGCCAGTTTGCCGGGAATAAAGAAGATATTGTCGGCATTGGTCTGGGATCTATCCGTTGCTGCCGTGCGTTATTGAAAGCCGATGGCACGCCAGCTGCGCCGTTGATTAGCTGGCAGGATGCACGCGTAACCCGTCCCTACGAGCACACCAATCCTGATGTGGCATATGTCACCTCTTTTTCAGGTTATCTGACACACCGTTTAACCGGCGAGTTTAGAGACAATATCGCCAACTATTTTGGTCAGTGGCCGGTGGATTATAAGACCTGGGCATGGAGCGAAGATACCGCGGTAATGGAGAAGTTTAATATTCCCCGACAGATGCTTTTTGATGTGCAAATGCCGGGCACTGTTCTTGGGCATATCACACCACAAGCCGCGCTGGCGACACATTTCCCAGCTGGGCTGCCGGTTGTTTGTACCACCAGTGATAAACCGGTAGAAGCACTGGGAGCCGGGTTACTGGATGATGAAACTGCGGTAATTTCTCTTGGCACTTACATCGCGTTGATGATGAACGGCAAAGTACTGCCGAAAGATCCGGTAGCGTACTGGCCGATTATGTCTTCTATTCCGCAAACCTTGCTGTATGAAGGTTACGGTATTCGCAAAGGCATGTGGACGGTGAGCTGGCTACGCGACATGTTAGGCGAGTCGTTAATTCAGGATGCCAAAGCACAGGATCTTTCACCGGAAGATTTGCTCAACAAAAAAGCTTCTTGTGTGCCGCCTGGCTGTAATGGTCTGATGACGGTGCTGGACTGGCTGACCAATCCGTGGGAACCGTACAAACGCGGGATTATGATCGGCTTTGATTCCAGCATGGATTACGCATGGATATATCGTTCGATACTGGAAAGCGTGGCGCTGACGCTGAAGAACAATTACGACAATATGTGTCATGAAATGAATCACTTTGCGAAACATGTGATCATTACTGGCGGCGGTTCGAACAGCGATCTGTTTATGCAGATTTTTGCCGATGTATTCAACCTTCCGGCACGCCGTAACGCCATTAATGGTTGTGCAAGCCTGGGGGCAGCGATTAATACGGCGGTAGGTCTGGGGCTATACCCGGATTACGCAACGGCTGTCGACAAAATGGTTCGCGTGAAAGATATCTTTATGCCGATTGAGAGCAATGCCAAACGCTACGACGCGATGAATAAAAGCATTTTCAAAGACCTAACCAAACACACTGATGTGATCCTGAAAAAATCGTATGAAGTGATGCATGGTGAGTTGGGGAATGCAGATTCGATCCTGAGCTGGTCTAATGCGTAAGTGAGGAAGACCGGGCGGGAAACTGCCCGGCCTGAACATACCTGAATGGTTATCCCCGCTGGCGCGGGGAACATAAGTTCGACAACTTAAAAAATGATAACAAGTCCGGTTTATCCCCGCTGATGCAGGGAACATAATAAAAACTTTAACTAGTTCGGTTTATCCCTGTTTTTACAAGGAATATTAACTACACTCGATGTCTTTAGAATAAAAGACAATACGAATCGCACTTTATCAATTTTCACTTAAAGTATGAACTGGATATCTTTATTCATAAGAACTATTCATCAACAGCGTATAGAGGCGGTTATGTAAAACCACTCATTAGCCTCAAAACAAAGACAAACTTCCAGATTTATTACTTAATCAATGAATAACAAGCTTAAAAAATACACTGTTATTCTAAAGAAAAAATTAACAGGCATTAATTAATATTAAAAAAATAATATATTAAAATTTCTTAACGGTTTAAGGATTATACATATAACACTTTGATTAAATTTGATTTTTTGTATCGATAATTGTGAACTTATCTGGCATGGGGAACTATTTTGAACATGAGGTGTTATGTGGATATGTTGCTTATTACAAGTACAGCTAATATAAAAACTTGAGAAAGAGATAACGGGTTATATGGTGGTTTATCCCCGCTGGCGCGGGGAACACATGACGACCCATGACAGATGGCGTTTAACGTACGGTTTATCCCCGCTGGCGCGGGGAACACATCATATTTATGAAATTCGCTATTTGCTGAATCGGTTTATCCCCGCTGGCGCGGGGAACTCCTGTGAGTTATTCAAATGGGCGTCCAGTGATGCGGTTTATCCCCGCTGGCGCGGGGAACTCAATGATCCAGCCGTTTTCGAAACCGGCTTCGGCGGTTTATCCCCGCTGGCGCGGGGAACTCTTTCTCAGTCCAGACGATAGGCCACAGAACCTCGGTTTATCCCCGCTGGCGCGGGGAACTCATCATAAAGATGTTCTAAAAAAGATAGATGCCCGGTTTATCCCCGCTGGCGCGGGGAACTCGGTCGCCCAGGCACCAGTTTTGATTACCGGCGCGGTTTATCCCCGCTGGCGCGGGGAACTCATAACTAAGAGCACCACAATGATGATAAATTTCGGTTTATCCCCGCTGGCGCGGGGAACTCCGCGTGTTTTGCGATGAAGTTCGGTTAAGTGGCGGTTTATCCCCGCTGGCGCGGGGAACTCTGGAGTTGACGAAAACCGACGCAGATAACCTGCGGTTTATCCCCGCTGGCGCGGGGAACTCGACGACGGCACGCTAATAGCGAAGAAAGCAAACGGTTTATCCCCGCTGGCGCGGGGAACTCGTTAACGCTTCAACCGGCCGCTTTAATAACTGCGGTTTATCCCCGCTGGCGCGGGGAACTCGCTCGGCTTTTTCTCTATCGAAACGGTAATGCCGGTTTATCCCCGCTGGCGCGGGGAACTCAAAGATTCCGCGTATTTGCTGGCGTCCATCCCCGGTTTATCCCCGCTGGCGCGGGGAACTCTCTAAACATAACCTATTATTAATTAATGATTTTTTAAGCCAGTCACAATCTACCAACTTTACAGGATCACACAAACAACACATCCATTATGTTAAAGAACACTTAATCCATTGATTAAAAAAGTAAATATTTAAAATAACTCTATACCCACTAAAATCTACCAAACTTTACCGCAATAATTTTCACTCCAACGAAAAATTAACGCCACAGAATTTGTAGAGAATGATAATGATTAGTCCAGAATGGGCAAAATGGAGTTTTTTCAGAGGCGACAAAGAATATAAATGAGTGGAAGTCTTTACAGGTTCCACCCATTTATAACGCTTATAAATGTTTAATCAGGCAATATTTAAATATTTATGTGTTTGCATCGATAAACGCCAGTTACGCGCAATACAGGTTTCAATGCACAAACGTGTGGCATCGTCCTTCTGGCTAATTGGCTGCAGTGCAATGACTCGTGGTTTATCATCGGTCAGCGTTGCCAGTAGTTCATCCAGTGCTTCAATATCACGTACGCGTCCCACTGGATGCTTGATTTCGTTGGCTCGTTCCAGTGCCTGTGACAACACTTCATAGCCGCCGCGCATGTTCAGCTTTGGCGATACGGTAACCCAGGTATTCGGCGTGCAGCGTACTTCATGAGTACCGCTGGTTTCGATCTGGCAGCTAAAACCGTTCTTTTCGAGCAGGTCAGTCAGTGGCAGCAAATCATGAATGCAAGGCTCACCACCCGTAATCACCACATGCCGCGCGGTGTATCCCTGACGACCAATGACAGCCAGCAAATCTTCACTGCTCGCCGCCCCCCACTTATCACTCTCTTTGGTCTTCGCCAGAATGCTGAAAAGGGAGACTTCCCGATCCTCAAGCTTTTCCCAGGTGTGTTTGGTGTCGCACCAGGCACAGCCGACCGGGCATCCCTGTAAACGAATAAAAATGGCGGGGACGCCGGTAAAGTAACCCTCACCTTGCAGGGTCTGGAACATCTCGTTAATCGGGTACTGCATAGCATTCTCTGTGAAGTGGATAATTGTTAATTATTGCAGATCCTGCCACAACAATCATGCCTTATTAACATTCTGTTACAGGCAGGTTTAAGGCAAAAAGTGGATTAGATCATAAAGAATAAAATGAAGTGGCGTATTATGTTTTAAGGAATTAATTAAAAGGGATTTAACCATGCTCAGAACATTCATCGTAATTATATTTATTTTCAATTTATCAGGCTGTGGATATAACGATATTCAAACCTATGATGAGCAGGTTAACGCTTCCTGGTCTGAGGTATTAAATCAATATCAACGTCGCGCCGATCTTATTCCTAATCTTGTCGCCAGTATTAAAGGTTATTCCAGCCATGAACAAGAGGTACTGGAAGCCGTAACATTGGCACGTAGTCAGGCTAATCGCGCCAGTAACGCTCTTCAGCAAACTCCGGGAGATGAACAAAAATTACAAACCTGGCAACAAGCTCAGGCGCAGGTGTCTCGCACTCTCGGTCAGTTAACGATAATTAGTGAACGTTACCCTGAGCTAAAGGCCCAGGAACTCTATCAAAATTTGATGGTACAGCTCGAAGGAAGTGAAAATCGAATTGCCGTTGCGCGAGGAAGATATATTAAAGCCATCGAACAATATAATGTCACTATCCGCAAATTCCCCGCAGTGTTAACCGCAAAAGTCATGGATTACACACCAAAGAAAAATTATTTGCCGGATGATGTCGCCGCTGTGAGTAAAGCCCCGACAATAGATTTTAGCCAGAATACTAATGCTCATTAAGCGAGGAAGTCCTGTGCGAAATTTTATCTTCCTTATGGCTTTCTTTTGTTCATCTGTGTTTGCCATACAAATTCCAGTGCCTGAATCACCCAGGTATGTGAATGACTTAACCGGTAAATTGACGAACGATGAAGTAAATACTTTGACCAATCAGATTAAAGAGCTGACGCAAAAAAGCCACGCACAACTGGTCGTGTTAGTGGTTGAAACAACGGGCGATGAAACCATCGAGCAGTACGCTACGCGGGTATTCGATAGCTGGAAACCGGGTGATAAAGACCGCGATGATGGCGTTCTACTGTTAGTCGCCTGGCAGGATCATACCGTGCGTATTGAAATCGGTTACGGACTGGAAGGCGTTATTACGGATGCGCAGTCCGGGAAAATTATTCGCAACAGTATTATTCCGGCATTTAAAAATGGCGACCTTGCTGGCGGCTTGCAAAAGGGAATAAGCGATATTGATAATCGTCTGACGGGGAATAATTTAGCAACGATAACACCGACCGATCACCCTTTGCCCTTTAGCGGTTGGTGGGCTTTGTTAGTCTGGGCAATAGTACTGACCTTTATTTCCGCCAGAGGATATTTCAAAACGCTGGGACTAATTTGCTTCACAGCTATTGTACTGGCCTTTGTTTTACCTATAGCAGGTTTCGGCGGAAGCTGGGGAGTACTCGCAACATTACTCTGCTTCGCCACACCGTTCCTGGCTGTCGCTATCGCTTTTACCCCCTTCGGCAAAAAGGTTCGGGATTCGATGCGCAGTGCCAACCGACCGTCACGCTACGAAAGAAGTAACTCGGCCTCCTGGCGTTCTTCATCATCGTCGTCATCTTCCTCTTCATCCTCTTTTGACAATGATAATTTCAGCGGCGGCGGCGGTTCATCTGGCGGCGGTGGCGCCTCCGGGCGCTGGTAACAAAAGGAATTGAAATGCGTATTTTTCTCTTACTTCTGATGCTATGTGGTTTCCAGGCATTCGCTGAACAATTGCCTTCAGTAACTGACTTAACCGGGACATTAACGACAGAAGAACAAACTGCTTTAACTCAACAATTACAGACTCTCGAGCAGCAAAACCACTTTCAGGTGGCCGTGTTGGTAACGCCGACCACTGGGGGTAAAGACATTAAACTTGCAGCCTCGCAGAGCTACGGGTTATATCACTGGAAACCTGTTGGAGAGAAGCGGTACGGCGAAGGTATCTTAATTCTCGTCGTTTGGCCGGAAGGGCTGGCGTCAATGAAGATTGGGCATGGACTGGAAGAGATGCTGCCACCGGAACAAGCTGCGCAAATTGTTCATTACCATATGCAACCGGAATTCAAAAAAAATAATCTCTTCTCCGGGTTAACGCAGGGAATTGAAGGCATCGCACAGTTTACCTATATAAAAGCGAATCTTAGCCCTTTGGATGCTTTAGCCAATCATCTGTTTGCTAATCCGCAACGCTCTCTGCCATGTCTTGCCTGGACACTGCTGATGATCGTTGCCATCGTTGTCCTCTGGCGATTTACCACCCATCCAGGGCCTGGCATATGGATGATATCGATGATTACCCCTATGGTCTGGTTTTTCTGCTTTCAGAACGATGTCATCATTCGACGGATATCGGTCGTTTGTTTTAGTTTATTTTTCGCAGCAATCTGCTGGCAGCGTCTCGCGGTAGTTTTTAATATATGCCGCGCATTTCCTATGATGCTGGCCCCCCAAAATAAAAACGCTAAAGTGAAAAAACAAAAGAAGGCTCCGCAGGTTCGTGAATCAGGACGAAATTCATTGTTTGTCGTGCTGCTGATAATTGTTGTGGGATGGTGCCTGGTATTTGCCAGTAATAAAGATATTGCGTTCATCTCAACAATTATTGGGCTAATTGATCATTTTATCGGCCCAATAACCATTGCTGGCATCGTTCTGCTGATCATTGTGGCCAAATTTACTGGCAATCTTAAACTGGGATCAGGGCATAAAAGCAACAAGAAAACGGGGAATCGTAATGCTCATTCTCGTTCTTCGTCGAAAAACTCTTTCCGCGGTGGCGGCGGTTCTTCTGGCGGTGGCGGTTCATCCGACCGTTGGTGATCGTTATGCGTATAATCCTTTTTCTACTCACTTTATGGTGCCTTCCTGTGCTTGCCCAGCAAATTGCTGTGCCGGAGCTGCGCCAACAGGTGACCGATATTACTGGTACCTTAAGCACGTCTGAACAACAATCACTGACACAACAGCTGCAGGATATTACACAAAAAACACGGGCACAGGTTGCCGTATTAATAGTGCCATCCACCGGAGACGATACCATTGAACAATATGCAACACGCGTTTTTGATAGCTGGAAACTGGGAGATAAGCAGCGAAACGATGGCATTTTACTTCTGGTTGCCTGGGAAGATCATGCTGTTCGTATAGAAGTCGGCTATGGGCTGGAAGGGGTGGTTACCGACCTGCAAGCGGCAAAGATTATCCGTGATATATTAATCCCTGCTTTCAAAAGTGATGACCTGATGGGGGGGTTAACACTGGCAAGCGAAAATATCGGCGCACTTCTGATGAATGGTGAATTACCGGAAGGCAGGGGGAATTATTACAGTATCAATCCCCCTATCCCATTTTCGCTTGCTGTAATTATATTGCTGGCAGTGCTTTCATATTTTATTGTTTTTACCGATCCGTCGAATTTACCCTGGATAACTCTCACTGCCGCAATTTACGGGATGGTATTCCTCTATGTTGCCGAGCCAGGACCATGGACGAGTTTAATCGTTGCCTGCGGTATGTTAACGCCTTTTGCGATCGTAGCGCTGCTTATCTTTTGGCTTATCGTTAATAAAAAGCTACGAGCCAAATACAAGACGCTCGGTAAAGAAAGAGCTTCAAGAAAAGGTTCTTCTTCATCCTCTTCCGGTGGCGGCTCAAGTGGCGGCGGATTTAGCGGAGGTGGCGGTTCTTCTGGCGGTGGCGGCGCGTCTGGCCGCTGGTAACTCAACCATAAAAAATGCCAGCCCGAAGGCTGGCATTTTTAAATCAGATAAAGTCAGGCTTATGCCTGGCCTTTGATCTCTTTACGACCGTTGTACGGTGCTTTTTCGCCCAGAGCTTCTTCGATACGAATCAGCTGGTTGTATTTAGCAACACGGTCAGAACGGCTCATAGAACCCGTTTTGATCTGGCCTGCAGCAGTACCAACAGCCAGGTCAGCGATGGTAGCATCTTCAGTTTCGCCAGAACGGTGAGAGATTACTGCAGTGTAGCCAGCGTCTTTCGCCATCTTGATTGCAGCCAGAGTTTCGGTCAGAGAACCGATCTGGTTGAATTTGATCAGGATGGAGTTAGCGATACCTTTTTCGATACCTTCTTTCAGGATCTTGGTGTTAGTTACGAACAGGTCGTCACCAACCAGCTGGATTTTGTCGCCCAGAACTTTGGTCTGGTATGCGAAACCGTCCCAGTCAGATTCGTCCAGACCGTCTTCGATAGAAACGATCGGGTACTGTTTGGTCAGTTCTTCCAGGAAGTGAGTGAATTCTTCAGAGGTGAACGCTTTGTTGCCTTCGCCAGCCAGAACGTATTTACCGTCTTTGTAGAATTCAGAAGCTGCGCAGTCCATCGCCAGAGTGATGTCTTTGCCCAGTTCATAACCAGCAGCTTTAACAGCTTCAGCGATAACAGCCAGAGCTTCAGCGTTGGAACCCAGGTTCGGCGCATAGCCACCTTCGTCACCAACAGCAGTGTTCATGCCTTTCGCTTTCAGAACTTTTGCCAGGTGATGGAAAACTTCAGAACCCATGCGGATGGCTTCTTTCACAGTTTTCGCGCCAACCGGCTGAATCATGAATTCCTGGATATCAACGTTGTTGTCAGCGTGCTCACCACCGTTGATGATGTTCATCATCGGAACCGGCATGGAGTATTTGCCCGGAGTACCGTTCAGTTCAGCGATGTGCTCGTACAGCGGCATGCCTTTAGCGGCAGCAGCAGCTTTGGCGTTAGCCAGAGATACAGCCAGGATTGCGTTCGCGCCGAATTTGGATTTGTTTTCGGTGCCGTCCAGGTCGATCATGATCTTGTCAATGCCAGCCTGATCTTTGGCATCTTTGCCAATCAGCGCCTGAGCGATCGGGCCGTTAACTGCAGCAACAGCTTTAGTTACGCCTTTGCCCAGGAAACGGGATTTGTCACCATCGCGCAGTTCCAGAGCTTCACGGGAACCAGTAGAAGCACCTGACGGAGCAGCTGCCATACCGACGAAACCACCCTCCAGATGTACTTCGGCTTCAACAGTCGGGTTACCACGGGAGTCGATGATTTCACGACCGATGATTTTTAC
This sequence comes from Escherichia sp. 94.0001, assembly GCF_013369155.2. Lineage (NCBI taxonomy): Bacteria > Pseudomonadati > Pseudomonadota > Gammaproteobacteria > Enterobacterales > Enterobacteriaceae > Escherichia > Escherichia sp. 94.0001. The sequence continues at coordinate 92,138 of NZ_JABWMS020000009.1, forward strand.
GATTTTGGACATTAGGTTTTCCTCAAGTCACTAGTTAAACTGAAACTCCAGACAAACAACGCGTACCCTGGGTACGCGTTGCCGTTCTAACTTTTTTACTTACTTCGCCTGACGTTTCTGGAACTCACTGGCGGCTTTCACAAAGCCTGCAAACAGCGGGTGGCCATCACGTGGAGTAGAAGTAAACTCCGGATGGAACTGACAAGCCACGAACCACGGATGATTCGGAACTTCGATGATCTCGACCAACTGATCATCCCCGGAACGGCCCGCAACGCGCAGACCTGCATCTTCAATCTGTTTCAACAGCATGTTGTTGACTTCGTAACGGTGACGATGACGCTCAACAATTGTCGGCGCATTGTACAGCTGGCGAACCAGGCTATCGTCAACCAACTGGCACTGCTGTGCGCCGAGACGCATGGTACCGCCGAGATCGCTCTTCTCGCTACGAACTTCAACGTTGCCGTTTTCATCGCGCCACTCGGTAATCAGCGCCACAACCGGGTACTTACAGTCTGGCACAAATTCCGTAGAGTTGGCGTTCTCCATGTTGGCAACATGGCGAGCGTAATCAATTAACGCCACCTGCATACCCAGGCAAATGCCCAGATAAGGAATATTGTTCTCACGCGCAAAACGCGCGGTCGTAATCATGCCTTCAACGCCACGATAGCCGAAACCGCCAGGTACGAGGATCGCGTCCAGACCTTTAAGGATTTCAACACCGCGCGTTTCAACATCTTGTGAATCGATCAGTTTGATGTTGACGCTGACACGATTCTTCAGCCCACCGTGTTTCAGTGCTTCGATCACGGATTTGTAAGCGTCCGGCAGTTCAATGTACTTGCCGACCATACCAATGGTGACTTCACTTACCGGATTCGCTTCTTCGAAGATAACCTGTTCCCATTCGGACAGATTCGCTTCCGGGCAGTTTAAGCTGAATCGTTTACAAATATAATCGTCCAGCCCCTGCGATTTCAACAGGCCCGGAATTTTATAGATGGAATCGACGTCTTTCAGAGAAATAACCGCTTTTTCCGGAACATTACAGAACAATGCAATCTTCGCACGTTCGTTCGCCGGAACAGCGCGATCTGAACGACAAATCAGGATGTCAGGCTGGATACCGATGGAGAGCAGTTCTTTTACAGAGTGCTGAGTCGGTTTGGTTTTGACTTCACCAGACGCTGCCATGTACGGCACCAGCGTCAGGTGCATAAACAGGGTGTGCTCACGGCCAATTTCAACAGCCATCTGGCGAATCGCTTCAAGGAACGGCAAGGATTCGATATCACCTACAGTACCGCCGATTTCGACCAGTACCACGTCATGACCTTCGCCGCCTTCCAGCACGCGCTCTTTGATAGCGTTAGTGATGTGCGGAATAACCTGTACGGTTGCGCCGAGGTAGTCGCCGCGGCGTTCTTTGCGCAGAACGTCAGAGTAGATACGACCCGTGGTGAAGTTGTTGCGGCGGCTCATTTTGGTACGAATGAAACGCTCGTAGTGCCCCAGGTCCAGGTCGGTTTCAGCGCCGTCTTCAGTAACGAACACTTCCCCGTGTTGGATTGGGCTCATAGTACCTGGATCGACGTTGATGTACGGATCCAGTTTCATGATGGTCACATTGAGGCCACGGGCTTCAAGAATGGCTGCGAGGGAGGCTGCGGCAATGCCTTTACCCAGAGAGGATACGACCCCGCCGGTCACAAAAATATAGTTCGTTGTCATGCTGAACCTGAGAAGTTAGGTTGAAAAGACGATGGAATAACCAGGACGGGAAAGCAGTATACCCGAACATGACCTGTGCCACAAACTTTCATTATCCCTCCTCTTCGCCAGCGCACCATTGAAATCAGGAGTGAGAAAATAGCCCCTTTGGGGTAAATGTTTTTGACGCAAATCAAGCGCTTGTCATTTAAAAAATGACACAAATCGCGCTTGACCGCGTAATTCCCTTAGAGATCAATTTCCTGCCGTTTTACCTGTTGCCAGACTTCTTCCATTGTTTCGAGGTCAACACCTGTCATTTCCAGTCCACGCGCGGCAACAATACGCTCCACTTCGCGAAAACGGCGCTCGAATTTTTCATTGGCTTTTTGTAGTGCAATCTCTGCTTTTGTCCCTAAATGGCGGGCCATGTTGACCGTGGCAAACAGCAGGTCACCCATTTCCTCCTCAAGTTTAGCCTGGTCGACAACAGCCTGCCGCGCCTCGTACATCACCTCGTCGATCTCTTCGTAGACTTTATCGACTACCGGACCAAGCGTCGTCCAATCGAAGCCAACGTTGGCGCAACGTTTCTGGATTTTTTGCGCACGCATTAAAGCCGGTAAACTACGAGGAATATCGTCCAGCGCCGAATGCTGCGCTTTCTGCGCGCGCTCTTCGGTTTTGATTTGCTCCCAACGGGCAAGCACTTCACTACTGTTTTCGGCAGAACTGTCAGCAAAAACATGTGGATGGCGACGTTCTAGCTTATCGCTAATCGCGGCGCAGATATCATTAAAATCAAAGCGCCCTTCTTCCTGAGCCATTTGCGCGTAAAACACCACCTGGAACAACAGATCGCCGAGTTCACCGCGCAGATCGTCAAAGTCTTCGCGGGCGATGGCGTCCAGCACTTCGTAGGTTTCTTCAAGGGTGTAAGGTGCAATGGTGGCAAATGTCTGCTCTTTATCCCACGGGCAGCCGTTTTCCGGGTCGCGAAGACGCTGCATGATAGTGAGCAAACGGTCGATTTGATTCATTAGAATGTCCTGAAAATTGCGGGTCTGTCAGGTGGAAACCTGTGACCAGAATAGAAGTGAGTTAGTAACACCTAGCCAATCAGCACGTTAATTTTGGCTTTAATGAGTTGTAATTCCTCTGGGGCAACCGTTCCTTTCTTCGTTGCTCCTCTTGCCCGCCAGGCGATACTTTTTACCTGATCAGCTAACGCTACACCATCACGTTCCTGACCGGATAAAACAACTTCGAACGGATATCCTTTTGATTGCGTTGTACAAGGAACACACAGACACATACCTGTTTTGTTGTTGTACATGAACGGACTCAGGACAACAGCCGGACGATGTCCGGCTTGCTCGCTACCTTTTGTCGGGTCAAAATCAACCCAAATCAGATCGCCCGTATCGGGTACGTATCGGCTTACCATTACCAGACTTCCTTATCTTTCGGCTCCCCCCAGTCGATATTCTCGTGGAGGTTTTCCGGCGTGATGTCGTTGACCAGTTCAGCAAGCGTAAATACGGGCTCTTTACGCACTGGCTCAATAATTAATTTGCCATCCACCAGGTCAATCTTCACTTCATCATCAATATTCAGATTGAGCGCCTGCATTAACGTAGCCGGGATCCGCACCGCCGGTGAATTTCCCCAACGCTTTACGCTACTGTGGATCATAACCCTTTCCTCAAACCGCTATCATATGTAGATACAGTATATATCAATCTACATTGTAGATACGAGCTAATTTCGGCCTAACTCCCGTGCAACCGACGCGCGTCGATAACATCCGGCACCTGGTTGAGTTTACCCAGCACGCGGCCCAGCACTTGCAGGTTGTAAATCTCAATAGTCATGTCGATGGTTGCCAGTTGCTGTTTGGTGTCGCTACGGCTGGCAACGCCAAGCACGTTCACTTTCTCGTTGGCGAGAATGGTCGTGATATCACGTAACAACCCACTACGATCATTAGCCACCACGCGGACCACCAGCGAATATCCGGCGGAGTAGCTCTCACCCCATACCGCGTCAACAATGCGTTCTGGCGCATGGGAGCGCAGTTCCGCCAGTTGTTCGCAATCGGCGCGGTGTACTGAAATACCGCGCCCCTGGGTAATGAAGCCGACAATCTCATCTCCAGGAATCGGCTGGCAGCAACGCGCGATGTGGTGCATCAGGTTGCCGACACCTTCTACCACCACACGACCGTTATCTTTACTGCGGTTTTGCGGCGTATAGCTTTTTTGCTGAAGTTGCTTCAGCGCGGCGGCATCCTGCTCTTCGGCACTCGGCTTATTAAATTGCGATTGCAGGAAGTTCACCATCTGATTGAGACGGATATCCCCGCCACCAATCGCTGCCAACAACTCGTCGACATCATTGAAGTTGTAACGCGGCAGCAGATGTTTTTCTGCTTCTTTCAGGCTGATCCCCAGATGTTCCAGCTCGTCGTCAAGGATTTGCCGCCCTGCCAGAATGTTTTTGTCACGGTCCTGTTTACGGAACCAAGCGTGAATTTTCGAACGCCCACGGCTGGTTGTGACGTAACCGAGGTTTGGGTTTAACCAGTCACGGCTGGGGTTCGGCTGTTTCTGGGTGATAATTTCAATCTGGTCGCCCATCTGCAACTGGTAGGTGAACGGCACAATGCGCCCGCCTATTTTTGCCCCGATGCAGCGGTGTCCGACATCACTGTGGATGTGGTAAGCGAAGTCCAGCGGCGTTGATCCCGCAGGCAAATCAACGACATCACCTTTCGGCGTAAAGACATACACCCGGTCGTCAAAGACCTGGCTGCGTACTTCGTCGAGCATTTCGCCGGAATCAGCCATCTCTTCCTGCCACGCAATCAGTTTACGCAGCCAGGCAATTCGGTCTTCATGTCCCGAACGTGCGCCGCCAGCTGCCGCGCCTTCTTTATATTTCCAGTGCGCAGCAACACCCAACTCTGCATCTTCATGCATCTGTTTGGTGCGGATTTGGATCTCAACGGTTTTGCCACCCGGCCCCAGAACCACGGTATGAATAGACTGATAACCGTTTGGTTTCGGGTTAGCAACGTAATCGTCAAACTCATCCGGCAGGTGGCGATAGTGAGTGTGCACTATCCCCAGTGCGGCATAACAATCCTGTAAACGCTCGGCGACAATACGTACCGCACGCACATCAAACAGCTCATCGAAGGCGAGGTTCTTTTTCTGCATTTTGCGCCAGATACTGTAGATGTGTTTCGGACGACCATACACTTCAGCTTTAACGCCTTCAGCTTTCATCTCAGCGCGCAGATGACCGACAAACTCTTCGATATAGTGTTCGCGGTCGAGACGGCGTTCATGCAGCAGTTTTGCGATGCGTTTGTATTCGGTCGGGTGGAGATAACGGAAGCAGTAATCTTCCAGCTCCCATTTCAGTTGTCCAATCCCAAGACGGTTCGCCAACGGCGCGTAGATATTGGTGCACTCTTTTGCCGCCAGTACGCGCTCATCTTCCGGCGCGTCTTTTACTTCGCGCAGATGAGCAATACGCTCTGCCAGTTTGATGACCACGCAGCGGAAATCATCGACCATCGCCAATAACATCCGGCGAACGTTATCGACCTGTTCGGAGGAAACAGAATCAGTATGCGTCGCTTTCAGCTGGCGGATCGCCGCCATATCACGCACGCCGTGAATAAGGTTAACGACCGACTTACCGACGCTCTCACGCAGCACATCTTCGCTAACTACGTTGGCATCCGCCAGAGGGAACAGCAGCGCCGCCCGCAGCGTGTCAATGTCCATACTTAATGTCGAGAGGATCTCCACCATCTCAACACCACGCCACAATAACAGACTGGCATCCGGATGCCCCTGCGTCTGTTGCAGACAATACGCCCAGGTTTCGGCTAAGCACTCACACGACTTCTGGCTGGTAATACCCAGACTTGCGATCCATTTTTCCGGATCAAATTCACCAGCCTTATTGATATGTGCACTTCTTACCGCAACCATCGTCCTCTCCTTTAGGGACCAGACCTGCCGAAATCGGCAAATCGTAACTATTTAACGCGCGAGAAAAGTACCATCGATTCCAGATGTCCCGTGTGTGGGAACATATCCAGCATCGCCAGTCGCGCAATGGTATATCCTGCTTTTAATAACGCTTCGCTATCCCGAGCCAGCGTTGCAGGATTACAGGATACATAAACTATACGAATAGGTTCCAGTTTTATAATTTGCTGCATAACACCTGCGGCACCTGCTCGCGCCGGGTCCAGCAACACTTTATCGAAGCCGTTTTTCGCCCACGGCTGCTTTGTGACATCTTCTTCAAGATTTTCGTGATAAAACGTCACATTGTGTAAGCCATTAAGACGCGCATTCTGCTGGCCTTTTTCAACCAGCGCCGGAACGCCTTCTACACCCACCACACTGGCAGCTTGTGTCGCCAATGGCAGTGTAAAGTTGCCCATACCGCAGAACAGATCCAGTACGCGATCTTCAGGTTGTACATCCAGCCATTCCAACGCACGCGCTACCATTTTTTGGTTCACACCCGCATTGACCTGAATAAAATCGCGCGGGCTAAAAGTTAAGCGCAACCCGTTTGAGTCATACCAGGGCATCTCACCAGAGACGGTTTCGAGTATCTCACTATCGGGGGCGAGATACAGATCCAGGCCTTCAGAATGCGAAAAGCGTTCCAGTTTTTCGCGATCTGCCGAACTTAGCGGTGCGGTATGGCGCAAAATCATCAGCGTACCGCTGGTTGCTTGTACCAGTTCAACATGACCAAGATGGCGCATAGCTTGTAAGCTGCCAAGGCATGCCCTGACTTTGGGCAGCAATGCTTCAAGTTGGGGCACTAAAATGGGGCATTGTTTAACGTCGACAATGTCACTGGAGCCCGCTTTGCGAAACCCCATCTGAAGTTGCTGTGTTTTCGGTAAGTAGTTCAAACTTAAACGCGCGCGACGGCGATAGCCCCAGGGAACATCGGCGATCACTTCAGAGACTTCGTGTTTCATTAATCGGGCGAGTGCCGCACTTTTGCTTCGCTGCTGTAAATCCTCGCTGGCGTGTTGTTGCTGACAGCCACCGCATACGCCAAAATGAGGGCAGCGTGGCGTTTCGCGTTCCGGGCTATCGCTTAACCGGCGCACGACTTTAGCGCGGGCGTACTGTTTTTTATCTTCAGTAACAGTAACTTCCGCGTTTTCCTGTGGCAATAATCCAGGAATAAATAACGCTTTGCCGTTATGTCGTGCCACGCCCTGACCAAAAGAGTCGAGGTCGTTGACTGAAACAGTTATGATCTGACGCGTCGTCGTGCGTCGTTTTGCAGAGTAGAATTGCGCCATTGGCGAGACTTTCTCAATTTAACAGTGTGACCTTAATTGTCCCATAACGGAACTCCATGACCAACTACAGCCTGCGCGCACGCATGATGATTCTGATCCTGGCACCGACCGTCCTTATTGGTTTATTGCTGAGTATCTTTTTCGTCGTGCATCGCTATAACGACTTGCAGCGTCAACTGGAAGATGCCGGAGCCAGCATTATTGAGCCGCTTGCAGTTTCTACTGAATATGGCATGAGCCTGCAAAATCGCGAATCTATCGGTCAGTTAATAAGCGTACTGCATCGTCGCCATTCCGATATTGTTCGCGCGATTTCGGTTTATGATGAAAATAACCGACTCTTTGTCACCTCCAATTTTCATCTTGATCCCTCATCAATGCAGCTCGGCAGCAACGTGCCGTTTCCTCGCCAGCTCACTGTCACTCGTGACGGCGATATTATGATCCTCCGCACGCCGATTATTTCTGAGAGTTACTCCCCCGACGAATCGCCCAGTAGCGATGCCAAAAATAGTCAAAATATGTTGGGATATATTGCGCTTGAGCTGGATCTTAAATCGGTTCGCTTGCAGCAATATAAAGAGATCTTTATTTCCAGCGTGATGATGCTGTTTTGTATCGGTATTGCGCTTATTTTTGGCTGGCGCTTAATGCGCGATGTAACCGGTCCGATTCGCAACATGGTGAATACCGTCGACCGCATCCGTCGCGGGCAACTCGACAGCCGGGTGGAAGGATTTATGCTCGGCGAGCTGGATATGCTGAAAAACGGTATCAACTCGATGGCAATGTCGCTGGCAGCTTATCACGAAGAGATGCAGCACAATATCGACCAGGCGACGTCCGATCTACGTGAAACGCTGGAGCAGATGGAAATTCAGAACGTTGAGTTGGATCTGGCGAAAAAGCGCGCCCAGGAAGCGGCGCGTATTAAATCCGAGTTTCTGGCAAATATGTCACACGAGCTGCGTACACCACTGAATGGTGTTATTGGCTTTACCCGCCTGACGCTGAAAACAGAATTAACGCCAACGCAGCGCGATCACCTGAATACGATTGAACGTTCGGCAAATAATTTGCTGGCAATTATTAATGATGTTCTCGACTTCTCGAAACTGGAAGCAGGTAAGCTGATTCTGGAAAGTATTCCATTCCCACTACGCAGCACGCTGGATGAAGTCGTTACCCTGCTGGCACATTCTTCTCACGATAAAGGGCTGGAACTGACGCTCAATATTAAGAGCGACGTGCCCGATAACGTAATTGGCGACCCACTGCGATTACAGCAAATCATCACTAACCTGGTAGGGAATGCAATTAAATTCACCGAGAATGGCAACATTGATATTCTGGTAGAAAAACGTGCGCTGAGTAATACCAAAGTGCAGATTGAAGTGCAGATTCGGGATACCGGCATTGGTATTCCTGAACGCGATCAATCGCGCTTATTCCAGGCCTTCCGACAGGCTGATGCCAGTATTTCCCGCCGTCATGGTGGCACCGGGCTGGGGCTGGTGATTACACAAAAACTGGTTAATGAAATGGGCGGCGATATTTCGTTCCATAGCCAGCCGAATCGCGGTTCAACTTTCTGGTTCCACATTAATCTCGATCTGAATCCGAACATTATTATCGAAGGGCCATCCACCCAGTGCCTCGCCGGCAAGCGCCTGGCCTATGTCGAACCAAACTCCGCAGCAGCGCAATGCACGCTGGATATTTTAAGTGAAACGCCGCTGGAAGTGGTTTATAGCCCAACGTTCTCCGCGCTGCCTCCCGCGCATTACGACATGATGTTATTAGGCATTGCGGTGACCTTCCGCGAGCCGCTAACAATGCAACATGAGCGATTAGCGAAAGCGGTATCGATGACCGATTTTCTGATGCTGGAACTTCCTTGCCATGCACAAGTCAATGCTGAAAAACTTAAGCAAGATGGTATCGGCGCGTGTCTGCTGAAACCATTAACACCTACGCGCCTGTTCCCTGCCCTGACGGAATTTTGTCATCACAAACAAAACACGCTTTTGCCTGTTACCGATGAAAGTAAGCTGGCAATGACTGTCATGGCGGTTGATGACAACCCCGCTAACCTGAAACTTATCGGCGCGTTACTGGAAGATATGGTGCAACATGTAGAGCTTTGCGATAGCGGGCATCAGGCCGTTGAACGGGCGAAACAGATGCCGTTCGATCTGATCTTAATGGATATTCAAATGCCGGACATGGACGGAATTCGGGCCTGCGAACTCATCCACCAGCTCCCACATCAGCAACAAACGCCGGTTATCGCGGTAACGGCGCATGCAATGGCCGGGCAAAAAGAGAAGCTGCTTGGCGCAGGGATGAGCGATTATCTGGCGAAACCGATTGAAGAAGAACGATTGCATAATTTGCTGTTGCGCTACAAGCCTGGCAGCGGTATTTCCTCTCGCGTCGTGACCCCTGAAGTCAATGAAATTGTGGTGAACCCGAATGCGACCCTCGACTGGCAACTGGCACTACGCCAGACAGCAGGAAAAACCGATTTAGCGCGCGATATGCTGCAAATGTTACTCGATTTCCTGCCTGAAGTTCGCAACAAAGTTGAGGAACAGCTGGTTGGAGAAAACCCGGAAGGCCTGGTTGATTTGATTCATAAACTGCATGGCAGTTGCGGCTATAGCGGTGTGCCGCGTATGAAGAATCTCTGCCAACTGATCGAACAACAGCTACGCAGCGGTACTAAAGAAGAAGATTTGGAGCCAGAGCTTCTGGAACTGCTGGACGAGATGGATAATGTGGCGCGCGAAGCCAGCAAAATTCTTGGGTAATAAATATGTTATCCAGTAAAAACCGGCTCCAGACAGAGCCGGTTTTGGTTTTCTGTCTTAACGCACCATGCACGGACGCTTGTTATCGAACGTCCAGCCTGGGATCAGGTACTGCATTCCCATCGCATCGTCACGCGCACCAAGTCCGTGCTTCTGATACAGCTCGTGGGCTTTCATCACCTGCTCCATATCGATTTCTACGCCCAATCCTGGTTTTTGCGGCACTTGAACCAGACCGCCTTTGATCGCAAACGGTTCTTTGGTCAGGCGCTGATTACCTTCCTGCCAGATCCAGTGCGTATCAATAGCAGTAATTTTACCCGGCGCAGCAGCGGCAACGTGGGTAAACATCGCCAGGGAAATATCGAAGTGGTTGTTAGAGTGTGAACCCCAGGTCAGGCCAAACTCATGGCACATTTGCGCCACACGTACCGAACCTTGCATCGTCCAGAAATGCGGATCCGCCAGCGGGATATCAACGGATTGTAACGAGAGCGTATGGCCCATCTGCCGCCAGTCGGTGGCGATCATATTGGTTGCGGTCGGCAGGCCAGTCGCGCGACGGAACTCTGCCATCACTTCACGCCCGGAGAAACCTTGCTCCGCACCACACGGATCTTCTGCATAAGCCAGCGAACCTTTCAGGTATTTACCGATTTTAATCGCTTCGTTCAGCGACCAGGCACCGTTAGGATCGAGGGTAATACGCGCCTGCGGGAAGCGTTGCGCCAGTGCCACAATAGATTCGGCTTCTTCTTCTCCGGCCAGTACACCGCCCTTCAGTTTGAAATCGTTGAAGCCATATTTTTCATATGCCGCTTCCGCCAGGCGCACCACCGCATCCGGCGTCATCGCTTCTTCATGACGCAGGCGATACCAGTCGCATGAGTCATCCGGCTGGCTTTGATACGGCAGCGGTGTGGCTTTGCGATTACCGACGAAGAACAGATAACCGAGCATTTCGACTTCGCTACGCTGTTGACCATCGCCCAGCAGCGATGCCACGTTTACCCCCAGATGCTGCCCCAACAGATCCAGCATTGCCGCTTCTATCCCGGTAACTACATGAATAGTGGTACGCAAATCAAATGTCTGCAAACCGCGCCCGCCGGCATCACGATCGGCAAATGTATTACGCACCAGCGTCAGAACGTTTTTGTATTCACCCAGCGTTTTACCCACCACCAGCGGAATTGCATCTTCCAGCGTTTTACGGATTTTCTCGCCGCCGGGAATTTCCCCTACGCCAGCGTGACCAGAATTATCTTTGATAATCAAAATATTACGCGTGAAGAACGGTGCGTGTGCACCACTCAGATTCATCAGCATACTGTCATGGCCCGCCACCGGGATGACCTGCATTTCAGTAACAACAGGCGTCGTAAATTGAAAACTCATATCTATGTCCTTTTTCAAAATCAATGACGGCCGAAAACGGGACGTTTACGGTCAAAGGTCCAGCCGGGGATCAGGTACTGCATCGGGCCCGCGTCGTTACGCGCACCGCCAGGCAGACGTTTATAGGCCTCATGCGCCTTTTGTACCTGCTCCCAGTCCAGTTCCACGCCCAGACCGGGCGCATCAGGAACGGCAATTTTTCCGTTTTTAATCTCCAGCGGATTTTTGGTCAGGCGACAATCTCCCTCCTGCCAAATCCAGTGGGTATCGATAGCGGTAGGATTACCCGGTGCCGCCGCGCCCACATGGGTAAACATCGCCAGAGAGATATCAAAGTGGTTATTAGAATGGCAGCCCCAGGTCAGCCCCCAGTCGTCGCAAAGTTGCGCCACGCGGACTGCACCGGAAAGCGTCCAGAAATGCGGATCGGCAAGTGGAATATCTACCGCATTGAGCATCACCGCATGGCCCATTTCGCGCCAGTTGGTGGCGATCATGTTAGTCGCGACGGGCAAGCCGGTCGCCCGTCGAAACTCCGCCATCACTTCACGTCCGGAGAAACCCTGCTCAGCGCCGCACGGGTCTTCCGCATAGGTGAGAACATCATTCAGCCCTTTGCACAGAGAAATGGCTTCATCAAGCAGCCATGCACTGTTGGGATCAACGGTAATTCGCGCATCCGGGAAGCGTTTCTTCAATGCACGAACAGTGTCGATTTCTTGCTCGCCAGGTAACACTCCGCCCTTAAGTTTGAAATCTTTAAAGCCATAGCGTTCCTGTGAAGCTTCCGCCAGACGCACAACGGCTTCGCTGTTCATCGCTTTCTGATGCCGCAATTGATACCACTCATGGTTGCCCGGCGTATTTTCCAGATAAGGAAGATCGGTTTTGGTCCGATCACCGATATAAAACAGATAACCGAGGACGGTAATAGCATCGCGTTGCTTGCCTGGCCCTAACAGTTCGCAGACCGGAACATTCAGCGCCTTACCTAGCAGGTCAAGCAAGGCGGCTTCCAGCGCCGCCACGGCATTAACGCGCAATTCAAAAGTCCAGGCACCTTTGCCGAAGGTATCAAAATCGGCTGCCTGATTACCTTTATGCACCTGCTGAACCACTTTATTCAGTCGTGCGATCTCCTGGCCCAGCACCATCGGAATAGCATCGACCAGTGTCTGATAAATCACCTCTCCGCCGGGCGCTTCACCAATACCGGTATGCCCGGCGTTATCGGTGAGTACCACAATATTGCGGGTGAAATATGCGTTATGTGCACCACCAATATTAAGCAACATGCTGTCATGCCCGGCCACCGGAATGACTTTCATATCAGTAATAACAGGACTGGATTGTGTCGCCATCTTATTGCCCCGCAACAGGTTTCAACTCGATACGCTTGATATCGCCCACCAGCACCAGGTAGCTCAGTACCGCGATTAGGGCATGAACACCAACATAAATCAGCGCCCCATTAAAGGAGCCAGTCGTGCCAACGATATAACCAATTGCGATTGGCGTGACGATACCGGAAATGTTACCAAACATATTGAACAGGCCACCGGAAAGACCGCTGATCTCTTTTGGCGCGGTATCTGCCATTACAGCCCAACCCAGCGCCCCAATGCCCTTACCGAAGAAGGCCAGCGCCATAAAGCCGATGATCATCCACTCAACGTTGACGTAGTTACAGAACACCATCACCATTGATAGCAACATGCCCATCACGATCGGTGTTTTACGCGCAATGTTCAGCGAACCTGTGCGGCGCATCAGCCAGTCTGAAATAATCCCCCCCAACACGCCGCCGATAAAACCGCAAACCGCCGGTACGGAAGCCACAAAGCCCGCTTTCAGAATCGACATCCCGCGTGCCTGCACCAGATAAACCGGAAACCAGGTAATGAAGAAGTAAGTCAGGGCGTTGATACAGTACTGACCGATATAAACGCCGATCATCATCCGTGACCCGAGCAGCTGTTTGATCTGCCCCCACTTCACGCTGAACGACACTTTAACTTTGGTATTTTGCTGATCCATATTGATCAGCGCACCACCCGCGGCGATGTACTCCAGCTCTTTCTGATTTACGCCCGGATGTTGATTTGGCTCATGGATGACTTTCAACCAGATAAAGCTGATGACAATGCCCAGACCGCCCATGAAGAAGAAGACATGTGACCAACCCACTTCATGAGTCAGCCAGCCCATAATCGGCGCGAAGATCACCGTTGCGAAGTATTGGGCGGAGTTAAAAATAGACACTGCAGTTCCCCTTTCCTGCGCCGGAAACCAGGCCGCTACAATGCGACTGTTACCGGGGAAAGATGGCGCTTCAGCAAGCCCGACCAGGAAGCGCAGCGTAAACAGGGCAACGATAATGCCGAATCCACTAAAGATATCGACGAAGCCTTGCAGCAAGGTAAACATCGACCAGATAAAGATCGACCAGAAGTAGACGCGTTTTGAACCAAAACGGTCCAGCAACCAGCCACCAGGGATCTGCCCGATAACATAAGCCCATGAGAAAGCAGAGAACACATAGCCCATTCCCACAGGATCAAGGCCGATATCTTTGGCCATTTCCGAACCGGCGATAGAGAGCGTAGCGCGGTCGCCGTAGTTGAAGGATGTGACGATAAACAACATCACCACTATCCAGTAACGAGCATTCGTGCGTTTTTCCACACTGCTCGCAGCCTGACTTAAAGAACTCATTGTTGCACTCCTGAAAATTCGCGTTAGCCACGCTCACTCTGGACTGCGACATCGCCAGGAAATCAGAGGTGACGTAGGGTGTTTTTTGCCGTTTTTATAGGTCGTTCGCCGAATACGGCGCGTGTTTATATCTGGCAATAGCAGTATAAAAAGCGCGCCATAGCGGCTCACCGTGCAACAACACAACATTAATGCGTTCAATGAGGCCCGATTTTGGCATTAGCCCTGGACGGTGGAATCCACTTCACGGAAATGAAAACAAGAACAAGAAAGGAAGGATTAAAACGAAGAAATAAAGAAGAGTATGAAATGGATCGCTTGACTCCAGGCAAACGCCAGTAAAAATCCGCGCTATGAAGCAGTTTTTACTGGCATTTGCCTGAAAAGATTCGATTCAGTTTGCTTAAAACGGCAATTTTTCAGGACAACAGCGTGCCCCAATGTTCGACCCACGGATTTGATTCCGTTTCCGGTTCCGGGTTCTCACTGGCGTCAATCAACAGCATTTCGCCAACTCGCTGAGCGCTCTGTTCCTGCAACAAGGCATCGAACTGTTTGCCGCCATTGCAGAAATTCACATAACTACTGTCGCCGAGCGCAATCACGCCATAACGCAGATTCGGCTGGAAGCCCAGGCTATCTTTGATTCCCTGAAAAAGCGGCACAATGCTATCAGGAAGGTCGCCCTGCCCGGTCGTGGACGTAACCACCAGAACATACTTATCCTGATAGGGCAGCCAGTCGCTTAATTCAGGATCTTCAAATACCGTTGCTTTGTGGCCCTGCGCGGTCAGAATTGCTTCCGCTTCTTCCGCCACTAACAGCGAATTTCCGTACATTGTGCCCACAAAAATACCAATTTCCGCCATACCGTTTTCTCCCTGGATTAGGAACTTATCTCTCCATCCTGACCCGATGGCGCACTGAACTCAACCCTTTCATTTTCAGGAAGCAGACCCCGCCAGCCAAATTGTGATAACGCCTGCATCCAGGTGCCGTCCAGGCCCGCGTGAATAGTCAGCGGCTCGCCAGTAAATGGATGTGTCAATGACAACTGACTGGCATGCAGCATTAACCGCTGAAGGCCAAAATGTTCAGCACCGCTACGATTCTGACGTAAATCACCATGTTTGCTGTCGCCAATAATCGGATGGCGCAAGTGGGCAAGATGGCGACGGAGCTGATGCTTGCGTCCTGTTTTCGGCTCCAGTTCCACCAGACCGTAGCGCGTAGTCGGGTAACGTCCGGTCGCTACAGGCATTTCTACGGTCGCCAGACCGCGATAATGTGTCACCGCTGGCTGTGGACCTTTATCTTCGCGGACGAATTTATCAGCGATTTTGTCCAGTTCTTCCACCAGCGGATAATCCAGCACAGCCTCTTCCATCAGCCAGCCGCGCACAATCGCATGGTAACGTTTCTGGATTTGGTGCTGTTCAAACTGTTGTGCCAGCAGCCGTCCGGCCTCGCTGGATAGTCCCATCAGCAATACGCCGGACGTCGGTCGATCCAGCCGATGCGCGGTAAATACATGCTGACCAATCTGGTCACGCACGGTTTGCATGACCACTACTTTCTCGTCGCGATCCAGCCAGCTGCGGTGAACCAGCCAGCCGGAGGGTTTATTTACCGCAACCAGCCATTCATCCTGGTAGATTATTTCCAGCATCAGCTCGCATCATCCGCAAAAAGAGCATCCAGTTTTTCCAGCTCAGCCAGAATAAGCGCGCGTTGCGGATGGTCCGTCGCCAGCGCCATTTCATAATAGGGTGCAACAGCAAAAGCGCCCGGTAATGGCTGGTTATTATCTAACAAATCGTGCATTCGCGGGATCAGCACCCACTGCAACCACTCCAGTGGTTCCATGGTGTCCATAAAGAACGGTTGGGTACTGTTAAATTGATGCGGCTGGGGTTCATCGTTTCGCCAGTGCTGATGTTCACGCAGTAACGCTTCAAGCGCCTGCAACTGGAGACGAACGCGGTCATGAGTGGTCATAAAGCAACCTCAATAAGAAAAACTGCCGCGAAGGATAGCAGGAATAAAAAAAGGGAGCACTGTATTCACAGTGCTCCCGGTTCGTTTCGCAGCATTCCAGCTACTTTTGTTGCTCCCTGCTCATCCTTGACAACTTTTCCTCTGGCCTTGCGGCCAATCGTTCATCCTGAACTATTGCTTCCTGCTCACACCACCCCGATGTGATACTTCATCCTGAAGTGTCCCTGGCCTTCCTGACCCACCGAATCATCCTGACCGGTTCTCATTCTCCATCCTGGAGGTGTCCTTTAACGCGTCCTGCGTCATCCTCTTCGCTTCATCCAGAAGCCTTTCCCTGAAACACCCTCCTGGTGTGTCCTTCAGAAGTGTCATCATCCTGATGTTCACTTCGTTGTCTGACTCCCTGTCGACGAAGATAGAATCGTCTTTTTCGCGAAGTCTTACAAGGCGCTTACAGACAATGCCTTAAGGAAAATTTCATATGAAAGTTAAGAATTAACAAGCAATATATTGATTTTAAATGAAAATAATGATTCTTATCTTTTTAAGTATTCGCTTATTTCCTGGCGATCTCCTACAGAGTCTGTAAGAGATCTCTCACAACAAGATGGGGTATTTGGATTACAGAAGAGGCTTAAGTTGATTAAGGAATTCCGCAAGATTTGAGGCTAAATGCGTCCGTTTGCGTGTTCCCAGCGTCTCTTTGCACACTTCACCGGAGAGATTACACACCGAGATGACCTCTAACTCTTCTTCCAGCGTCGCGATAAATAGCGTGGGCGGCAGTTTTAGCCTTTTCTGAGTCACCAGATGACCAATCAGATTTTCCTGCACCCGACGGAAGTCGTCTTCACTCCAGGTTTGCAGCAATGTCAGTTTGATATCGCCAAACTGCGCGTACATATCCCCGGCAAACTGAGTCGTATAAAAGGTATGAATTGTGGGTTGTATCACAATATCAAAAGCGCGTTCAACCGCGTTTACATTTTGTTCCCCGGTAAACGGCTGGGGTTGCCAGTATACGGCATCTTCAGTAGTTGAAATAATGCACGGTGAAGGAACGCCGTACAGTTCCTCACTTAACGGCCAGCTTTTATGCTCTTCATGCCACGCATCGCAGTAGCGTGCAGTAAAATCTTTCAAGGCTTGTGCGGTCAAATCGTCCACTAATTTCTCTCTTCACTTAAACCAGATACACTTGTCGTTTAGTTTATCTGGTTTATGACGGTGAAACATGTCTTCTTATGCAAACCATCAGGCACTTGCGGGCCTGACTCTTGGAAAATCAACCGATTACCGGGATACCTATGACGCCAGCCTACTGCAAGGCGTTCCGCGTAGTCTGAATCGCGATCCACTGGGTCTGAAAGCGGATAACCTGCCTTTTCATGGTACGGATATCTGGACGCTATATGAACTTTCCTGGCTGAATGCGAAAGGTTTGCCGCAGGTCGCCGTCGGTCATGTTGAACTTGATTACACCAGCGTGAACCTGATTGAGTCGAAGAGTTTTAAGCTCTATCTCAACAGTTTTAACCAGACGCGTTTTAATAACTGGGATGAGGTGCGCCAGACGCTGGAGCGCGACTTAAGCACTTGCGCCCAAGGTAAGGTTAGCGTGGCGTTATATCGTCTTGATGAACTGGAAGGCCAACCGATAGGTCATTTCAATGGCACTTGCATTGATGACCAGGATATCACTATCGATAACTATGAATTCACTACTGACTATCTGGAGAATGCCACCAGTGGCGAAAAAGTAGTAGAAGAGACGCTCGTCAGCCATCTGCTGAAATCAAATTGCCTGATCACCCATCAACCAGATTGGGGATCGATCCAAATTCAGTATCGTGGACGCCAAATTGACAGAGAAAAACTGCTGCGTTACCTGGTTTCTTTCCGTCATCACAACGAGTTCCACGAACAGTGCGTGGAACGCATCTTTAATGACCTGTTACGCTTCTGCCAGCCAGAGAAATTGAGCGTTTACGCACGTTATACCCGTCGTGGCGGTCTGGACATTAACCCGTGGCGCAGTAATAGCGATTTTGTCCCATCGACCACAAGACTGGTTCGGCAATAAATTTTTTCTCAATTTTGCGTGCTGGATTCACGCAGAAGGTTGTGAAAGGTCATCAGGCAGGGCTATTGTAATCAAAGGGAATGACGATATTCGTCCCATAAGGAGTTTTTCTTGATTACACATATTAGCCCGCTTGGCTCCATGGATATGCTGTCGCAGCTGGAAGTGGATATGCTTAAACGCACCGCCAGCAGCGACCTCTATCAACTGTTTCGCAACTGTTCACTTGCCGTACTGAACTCCGGTAGTTTGACCGATAACAGCAAAGAATTGCTGTCTCGTTTTGAAAATTTCGATATTAACGTCCTGCGCCGTGAACGCGGCGTAAAGCTGGAACTGATTAATCCCCCGGAAGAAGCTTTTGTCGATGGGCGAATTATTCGCGCTTTGCAGGCCAACTTGTTCGCGGTTCTGCGTGACATTCTCTTCGTTTACGGGCAAATCCATAACACCGTTCGTTTTCCCAACCTGAATCTCGACAACTCCGTCCACATCACTAACCTGGTCTTTTCCATCTTGCGTAACGCTCGCGCACTGCATGTCGGTGAAGCGCCAAATATGGTGGTCTGCTGGGGCGGGCACTCAATTAACGAAAACGAGTATTTGTATGCCCGTCGCGTCGGGAATCAGCTGGGCCTGCGTGAGCTGAATATCTGCACCGGCTGTGGTCCGGGAGCGATGGAAGCGCCGATGAAAGGTGCTGCGGTCGGACACGCACAGCAGCGTTACAAAGACAGTCGTTTTATTGGTATGACAGAGCCGTCGATTATCGCCGCTGAACCGCCTAACCCGCTGGTCAACGAATTGATCATCATGCCAGATATCGAAAAACGTCTGGAAGCGTTTGTCCGTATCGCTCACGGTATCATTATCTTCCCTGGCGGTGTGGGTACGGCAGAAGAGTTGCTGTATTTGCTGGGAATTTTAATGAACCCGGCCAACAAAGATCAGGTTTTACCATTGATCCTCACCGGCCCGAAAGAGAGCGCAGACTACTTCCGCGTACTGGACGAGTTTGTCGTGCATACGTTGGGTGAAAACGCGCGCCGCCATTACCGCATCATCATTGATGATGCCGCTGAAGTCGCTCGTCAGATGAAAAAATCGATGCCGCTGGTGAAAGAAAATCGCCGCGACACAGGCGATGCCTACAGCTTTAACTGGTCAATGCGCATTGCGCCAGATTTGCAAATGCCGTTTGAGCCGTCTCACGAGAATATGGCTAATCTGAAGCTTTACCCGGATCAACCCGTTGAAGTGCTGGCTGCCGACCTGCGCCGTGCGTTTTCCGGTATTGTGGCGGGTAACGTAAAAGAAGTCGGTATTCGCGCCATTGAAGAGTTTGGTCCTTATAAAATCAACGGCGATAAAGAGATTATGCGTCGTATGGACGACCTGCTACAGGGTTTTGTTGCCCAGCATCGTATGAAGTTGCCAGGCTCAGCGTACATCCCTTGCTACGAAATCTGCACGTAATCTCCCCTTCCCCGGTGACGTTTGTTGCCGGGTTTTCTCGTTATTGGTTACATACTCATCAACTCATTTCATTTGTTATATAAATGTTTCTTACCGTCCTCACGCGATAAATATCATCACAGTTAATATGTCATACAATTTATATTGCAAAGCAAACGTTTCCCTGTTTTCACAAACCACATTTTATCGCTATGAAAAATAAATTATCCCCATTATTCACTAAAAGTATTGATTTTTTCAGCTCAACCTACATATATTGCGCGCCCCGGAAGAGGTCAGATGTCGTTTAATGGGCAAATATTGCCCTTAAATTCTCTTTTACTTTTGATTTACAGAGTAAAGCGTTGAGATTATCTATCTTCCAAGTAGATTATTGTATTTGAGATCAAGATCACTGATAGATACATAACTTGTGTGTATCTTTCCGCCCTCAAATTATTACGGCGGAAAATGATTAAGCCATCGCCGATAGACAGATTTCATTTTTACGGTCAGGCACCTTCCCGGGCTGAACTGGCTAAAAGCTGAATTATTTGCATTCCTCCAGGAGAAATTGATGGAAACGACTCAAACCAGCACGATTGTGTCGAAAGACTCACGTAGTGCATGGCGCAAGACAGACACCATGTGGATGCTGGGCCTTTACGGCACGGCAATCGGCGCGGGCGTGCTGTTCCTGCCAATCAACGCCGGTGTTGGCGGTATGATCCCGCTGATCATCATGGCTATCCTTGCGTTCCCGATGACGTTTTTTGCTCACCGCGGCCTGACTCGCTTCGTACTGTCTGGTAAAAACCCAGGCGAAGACATCACCGAGGTTGTAGAAGAACACTTTGGTATTGGTGCAGGTAAACTGATTACCCTGCTCTACTTCTTTGCTATCTACCCGATCCTGCTGGTTTACAGTGTGGCAATCACCAACACGGTTGAAAGCTTCATGTCTCACCAGCTGGGTATGACGCCGCCGCCGCGTGCGATTCTGTCTCTGATCCTGATTGTGGGTATGATGACCATTGTTCGCTTCGGTGAGCAGATGATCGTGAAGGCAATGAGTATTCTGGTATTCCCGTTTGTTGGTGTACTGATGCTGCTGGCTCTGTACCTGATCCCGCAGTGGAACGGCGCAGCACTGGAAACGCTGTCTCTGGACACTGCATCGGCAACCGGCAACGGTCTGTGGATGACCCTGTGGCTGGCGATTCCGGTCATGGTGTTCTCGTTCAACCACTCTCCGATCATCTCTTCTTTCGCCGTTGCGAAGCGTGAAGAGTACGGCGATATGGCAGAACAGAAATGCTCGAAGATCCTGGCATTCGCACACATCATGATGGTGCTGACCGTAATGTTCTTCGTCTTCAGCTGTGTACTGAGCCTGACTCCGGCAGACCTGGCTGCGGCTAAAGAGCAGAACATCTCGATTCTGTCTTACCTGGCTAACCACTTTAACGCACCGGTTATCGCTTGGATGGCTCCGATTATCGCGATTATCGCTATCACCAAATCCTTCCTCGGCCACTACCTGGGCGCACGTGAAGGCTTCAACGGTATGGTGATTAAATCTCTGCGTGGTAAAGGTAAGTCTATCGAAATCAACAAGCTGAACCGTATCACTGCGCTGTTCATGCTGGTAACGACCTGGATTGTTGCCACCCTGAACCCGAGCATCCTGGGTATGATTGAAACCCTGGGCGGCCCAATCATCGCGATGATCCTGTTCCTGATGCCGATGTACGCAATCCAGAAAGTACCGGCAATGCGTAAGTACAGCGGTCACATCAGCAACGTATTCGTTGTCGTGATGGGTCTGATTGCAATCTCCGCAATCTTCTACTCCCTGTTCAGCTAAGTTCTTTCGCGCCGCTTTCGGGCGGCGCTTCCTTCGTTTTAACGCGATGTATTTCCTATGATTAGCGTATTCGATATTTTCAAAATCGGCATTGGCCCTTCCAGTTCCCATACCGTTGGACCAATGAAAGCGGGTAAGCAATTTACCGACGATCTGATTGCCCGTAACCTGCTTAAAGACGTGACCCGCGTGGTGGTTGACGTGTACGGCTCGCTCTCTCTGACCGGTAAAGGCCACCACACAGATATCGCCATAATTATGGGTCTGGCGGGTAACCTGCCGGATACCGTGGATATCGATTCCATCCCTGGTTTTATTCAGGATGTGAATACTCATGGTCGCCTGATGTTGGCAAACGGTCAGCACGAAGTGGAGTTCCCGGTTGATCAGTGCATGAACTTCCATGCCGATAACCTTTCTCTGCATGAAAACGGCATGCGCATTACCGCGCTGGCGGGCGATAAAGTCGTTTACAGCCAGACTTACTACTCTATCGGCGGTGGCTTTATCGTTGATGAAGAACATTTTGGCCAGCAGGATAGCGCACCGGTTGAAGTTCCTTATCCGTACAGTTCCGCTGCCGATCTTCAAAAACATTGTCAGGAGACCGGGCTGTCACTCTCTGGTCTGATGATGAAAAACGAGCTGGCGCTGCACAGCAAAGAAGAACTGGAACAGCACCTGGCGAACGTCTGGGAAGTAATGCGTGGCGGTATTGAGCGCGGTATTGCCACCGAAGGCGTGTTGCCAGGCAAACTGCGCGTTCCACGCCGCGCTGCGGCACTGCGCCGGATGCTGGTTAGCCAGGATAAAACCACCACTGATCCGATGGCAGTTGTTGACTGGATCAACATGTTTGCGCTGGCAGTGAACGAAGAGAACGCTGCGGGCGGTCGCGTGGTGACTGCGCCGACTAACGGTGCGTGCGGGATTATCCCGGCAGTGCTGGCGTACTACGACAAGTTTATCCGCGAAGTGAACGCTAACTCACTCGCTCGTTACCTGCTGGTAGCAAGCGCGATTGGTTCTCTTTATAAGATGAACGCCTCGATTTCTGGTGCCGAAGTGGGTTGCCAGGGGGAAGTTGGCGTGGCGTGCTCTATGGCGGCAGCTGGTCTGGCAGAACTGTTAGGCGCAAGCCCGGCGCAGGTGTGCATCGCGGCGGAAATCGCCATGGAACACAACCTCGGTCTGACTTGTGACCCGGTTGCTGGACAAGTTCAGGTACCGTGCATTGAGCGTAACGCCATTGCGGCAGTAAAAGCGGTGAACGCTGCACGTATGGCGCTACGCCGTACCAGCGAACCACGTGTCTGCCTCGATAAAGTTATCGAAACCATGTACGAAACAGGTAAAGATATGAATGCCAAGTACCGCGAAACCTCTCGTGGTGGCCTGGCGATGAAGATCGTTGCCTGCGATTAATCGCTCTCCAGAGGCCTCGATTTGCGAGGCCTCTTCCCGTTTTCTCATCCAGCCGTAGCCTCTTCCAGTAGTGAATGTTACCCTTATCACCTGATCTTTAAGGGGGTTATCGTGGCTGTTCATTTGCTTATTGTCGATGCACTGAATCTTATCCGTCGCATTCATGCCGTTCAGGGTTCGCCCTGTGTCGAAACCTGCCAGCACGCGCTCGATCAGCTCATTATGCACAGCCAGCCAACCCACGCGGTCGCCGTTTTTGATGATGAAAACCGCAGTAGCGGCTGGCGTCATCAGCGTTTACCAGATTACAAAGCGGGTCGACCGCCAATGCCGGAAGAGTTGCACAACGAAATGCCTGCATTACGCGCCGCCTTTGAGCAACGAGGCGTCCCGTGCTGGTCAGCCAGCGGCAACGAAGCCGATGACTTAGCCGCCACGCTGGCGGTCAAAGTAACTCAGGCCGGGCATCAGGCAACGATTGTTTCGACAGATAAAGGCTACTGCCAGTTACTTTCACCGACATTACGTATTCGTGATTACTTCCAGAAACGTTGGCTGGATGCACCATTTATTGATAAAGAATTTGGCGTTCAACCGCAGCAGTTACCCGATTACTGGGGGCTGGCGGGGATCAGCAGTTCAAAGGTGCCAGGCGTTGCGGGGATTGGCCCCAAAAGCGCCACGCAGTTGCTGGTCGAGTTTCAGAGTCTGGAAGGGATCTATGAGAATCTGGATGCGGTTGCCGAAAAGTGGCGCAAGAAATTAGAA
This sequence comes from Escherichia sp. 94.0001, assembly GCF_013369155.2. Taxonomy (NCBI): domain Bacteria; kingdom Pseudomonadati; phylum Pseudomonadota; class Gammaproteobacteria; order Enterobacterales; family Enterobacteriaceae; genus Escherichia; species Escherichia sp. 94.0001. The sequence goes on from NZ_JABWMS020000009.1 coordinate 115,732, forward strand.
ATGCATAAAGAGATGGCATTTCTGTGCCGCGATATTGCCCGCTTACAGACTGATTTGCATATCGACGGCAATTTACAGCAATTGCGGTTGGTACGGTAACGGCGTGCCGGATACGGTGCAAACGTCGCATCCGGCATCGTCACATCAGCGCAATTACCAGGCGGTATGGTAAAGCGCTACAATATCCTCAAGCGTTGCTTCACGCGGGTTGCCACCGGTACAAACATCATCCAGTGCCGCCTGCGCCAGTGCCGGAATGTCTTCCTTGCGTACACCAACATCACGTAAATGTGGCGGAATACCGACATCACGGTTGAGAGCAAACACCGCTTCAACAGCGGCATTACGCGCCTCTTCCAGGCTCATACCTTCCACTTTCACGCCCATAACGCGCGCGATATCGCGGTACTTCTCACCGGTAAAGTCAGCGTTATAGCGCATGACATGCGGTAACAGGATGGCGTTCGCAACACCGTGTGGCGTGTTGTAAAACGCGCCCAGTGGATGCGCCATACCATGCACCAACCCTAACCCAACATTCGAGAATCCCATACCCGCAACATACTGCCCGAGCGCCATTTCTTCTCCGGCATCCTTATCACCAGCAACCGATCCTCGCAGCGCCCCAGCAATGATTTCAATCGCTTTAATGTGCAGCGCATCGGTTAGCGCCCACGCACCACGAGTAATATACCCCTCAATAGCATGAGTGAGCGCATCGACACCCGTCGCGGCTTTCAGCGCAGGCGGCATACCATCCATCATGTCAGCGTCAATAAATGCCACCTGCGGGATATCATGCGGATCAACACAAACGAACTTGCGTCGTTTTTCTTCGTCAGTAATCACATAGTTAATGGTCACTTCTGCCGCAGTGCCTGCTGTGGTGGGGATTGCCAGAATCGGTACACTGGGTTTATTGGTCGGGGAAAGCCCTTCCAGACTGCGCACATCGGCGAATTCCGGGTTGTTGCTGATGATGCCAATCGCTTTACACGTGTCCTGTGGAGAACCACCACCAATAGCGATCAGGTAATCCGCACCGCTACTCTGGAATACACCAAGCCCTTCTTTGACGACAGTAATTGTTGGGTTGGGCACTACGCCGTCGTAAATCGCCCATGCCAGCCCTGCAGCATCCATCTTATCGGTCACTTTCGCCACCACGCCGCATTGCACCAGCGTTTTATCGGTGACGATCAGCGCCTTCTGATAACCACGGCGTTTCACCTCATCGGTTAAAGCTCCAACAGCCCCCCGACCAAACCATGCCGTTTCGTTCAGAATCATTCTGTTAGCCATCATCCTTCTCCTTGTTGCTTTACGAAATTACTCTTCAATCCGTAACCCGTAGGTTTTGAATTTCTCCAGCACTACGGCAATCTCTTCATCGCTCAGCACTGGCACCGGGTCCGTAATCGCCAGGGTCGTCAGGTAAAGCTGCGCCAGCACTTCAACCTCATGCGCCAGCCATAACGCTTTCTCCAGATTCACCTCACAAGCGATAAGCCCATGATGTTGTAACAAAGTTGCCTTACGGTTTTTGAGAGCCAGCGCAACATGTTCAGAAAGTTCCCGAGTTCCAAAGGTCGCATAAGGCGCGCAAGGAATAGAATTACCACCAGCCGCCGCAATCATGTAGTGAATAGCAGGGATCGGTCGGTTAAGAATGGAAACTGCCGTGCAATGAACGGCATGATTGTGAACAACCGCGTTGGCATCCGGTCTGCTTTGATAGGCCGCCATATGGAAACGCCATTCGCTGGAAGGAATCTTACCTTCTTCGTATTTGCCGTTGCCATCAACATAGACAATCATATTCTCCGTCATTCTTTCATAAGGAATACCGCTGGGAGTAATCAACATGCCGTTTTCAAAACGTGTGCTGACATTCCCCGCTGTCCCCTGATTTAACCCAAGGCGCGTCATTTCCAGACAGGTTTCAATTATTTCACGGGATAAACGTGTTCTTTCCATTTCTATTCTCCAGATACAGTTTCAGCTCGCCTTGTTGCGTAAAACAGCACCGCAAATGAAGACGGGGTTATTTTTAGTAAGGGGAGGCCACTGAATATCATTGTTCAGTAGCCTGATATCTTTTGGCGATTATTATTTTTTTCTTATGCGCTTAATTAATTTCATTTCTACTTTAACTGTTTTTTTGACTGGTCTTTCTTCGATCGCGCTTAACATCATTTCGAACGCTTTTTCTGCCCAGGCATTTTCATCCTGCTGCATTGACCAGACATTGTTGGCGAGAAATCCCAGCATAGGATGTTCATCGAAAGTGCCAATATTGATTTCTGGCGGTACAGCGCCAAGACGGTCGCGAATCGCGCGGACAGCGCCTTCAAGCACAGGTAAAGACGAGGCGATAAATGCCTGCGGACATCCCTGCTCTTCAATGAGTTTTTCCATAATGACATAGCCGCCTTCCGGAGTATTTACCGGACCTTCCCGCACCCAATCGCGATGGGTAATCCCTTTTTTTGCCAACGCATTCAAATAACCTGTCAGACGATCGCTGATACTCGGTAAACCGGCATCTCCCAGCAAAAACCATACTGGAACCTGCCCGGCCTCAAGAATATTTTGCGTCAGCTTTTCTCCGCCAGAAATATTATTACTCTCTACCAATGCGTTATCGGTATATTTAAAATCACGATCGAGTAAAACCATTGGCTTACGAATTTTGCGTAAATGATGCTGCTGATTTTCCAGCGTCGAAGGAACAATAAAAAGACCATCTACATTTCGTGCGATAAATGCTTTCGTCAATTTATTTTCATAGTCAACATCATCATAAGTGCAACTGATTGTAAGTTGATATCCGGAACGTCGACAGCGTTGTTCGAGTTTTTCTGCCAGCGTAGCAAAAAAGACGTTGGATATGTTGGGAACAATCAACCCTAATGTATCAGTTTTGTTAAGCTTAAGGCTGCGAGCGGAATGATTAATGATATAACCATAGCGTTCAACATATTCATTGATACGCGTTTGGGTTTTGACGCTGATTCGATATTGTTCCGCTTTTCCATTTAGCACCAGTCGCACGGTCGTAACCGATAAATTCAGGTCGCTGGCTATCTGCTCTACTGTTTTAGCCATAGGTATTTCCCAGTTAACATCCAGACGTCAAATCACAATCATAAAAGTATTTTCAACTTTTGTCTTATTGCATCAGTTGGTTAACCGCCTGTTGTTGCTCCCAAAGCGTCAGGTAAACCCGGTATTTACGCTCTAAAAATTCACGGCGTTGTGGATTTACCTGAATAACCTCTCCGGCTTCAACCATTGCTTTACACGCAGATGTAAAATCTCCCCATGCTCCGCTGGCAACAGCGCCGCTAATTGCTGCGCCCAATGTAACGGCATCTTCTTCTTGCATCAGGTGGATATCGCAGCCTGTCACGTCTGCATATTCGCGTAGCCATAAAGGATTGTGCGTTGCACCACCACATAATGTTAATCGGGTAATGGTATGCCCATTTTCCCTGAGAGTTTCAATAATATGTCTGGTGCCAAAGGCTATTGCCTCTAAAGTCGCAAGATAAAGTCGCGCGAGCTGATTTTCACCACGCTCCAGTGTTAAGCCATAAACACTGCCTCTGGCATCGGGCCGCGCTCGTGGCGAACGGTTGCCGTGATGATCGGCAAGCACATGTAAATTTCGTGTGGGTTCTGACTCGTTAGCTTCAAGGGCTGCTACCCATTCATTAATCAGTTGAATCGGATGACATCCGCGTTGCTGCGCCTTGTGAAAAAGATTTGCGCTTGCCCCTGACTCCTGAAGCGTCCACTCCACCAGCGCCCCTGCGGCGCTTTGCCCGCCTTCGGTTAGCCAGTAATTTGGCAACATGGCCGACCAGTATGGCCCCCAGACGCCAGGGGTGAATATCTCTTTTTCACTACACAGCATATGGCAGTTCGACGTTCCGCTTATCAATGCCAGCGTTCCTGATGGGTGAGCGCCAGCCAGCGCCACGCCACCGGCATGGGCATCAATCAAGCCACTGGCCACGATAATATTAGTCGTTAATCCTAACTCTTCAGCAGCTGTGGCGGTTAACGTTCCCACGGCAGCGCCAGGCGGAAGAATGTCGGCAGGAATTCTTTCAAGCATATCGGTCAGGTCTATCGATTCCAGTAAGCTATGGCTAAAGCGTTGCTCATGAGCCAGATAATTCCATTTACACGTTAGCGTGCATAATCCCGCGACGTCTCGCCCTGTTGCTTTCCAGACCAGAAAATCCGCCAGATCGAAAAAGCGATGAGCAGCCTGCCAGGTTTGCGGTAGATGCGTCTTCAACCAACGTAACTTTGGTAACTCCATCTCGACGCTCACTTCGCCACCAACGTAGCGCAATGCAGGATCCTTCGTCGCGTTAATCTGCGCCGTCTCGACAGTTGCACGATGATCCATCCACATAATAATGTCGTGATTCGCAGATCCACCGGGCGAAACAGCTAAACCCTGGCCTTGTTCATCAAGAACAACCAGCGAGCAAGTAGCGTCAAAACCCAGCGAGCGAATTGCGGAACCAGGGATGCCTGCCAAAGCTGTCGCCTCTTTCACCGTTTTACAAACTTGTTGCCAGATCTCCGCCGAAGACTGTTCAACACGCTCGCCGCCAGGGCGAAACTGGGAGACGGGCGCAGTAGCGAATGCCAGCCTGTGGCCACTGGCACTGTAAACGCCTGCCCTGACACTGGCCGATCCGACATCGACACCGAGAAAATAACCGTTGTGCATAAAGCCTCCCTGACGCTGGAGATAACGGGGATGAAAATTCATCCCCATTTTTTTTATTTCTTACCGAATGGGTGCAGGAGTTTGTCGATTTCTGGCGTGTTAATATTCTCGGCATTAACAAATTTCACGGGAATATCGATCTCTTTTTCAACGGCTTGTCCCGAAAGGGCCGCGTTCAACGTTTTGATCCCTTGATAGCCAATCTGGTATGCATCCTGAACAACAAAGCCCTGAATGACGCCGTTCTTCAGGAAGTTAATAATCGCTTCCGTACTATCAAAACCAATGACCTTCACCTTACCTTTCAGATTCTGGCTATCAATGGCATTCGCCACCCCGAGCGTTGAACCTTCATTGGTGCCATAGATCCCAGCAAGATCGGGATTGGCCTGAATCATATCGATAGTTTTATCCATCGCTTTTTGCGGGTCACCATCGCTGTACTGAACGGGTAAAACTTTAATGTCAGGATATTTTTCTTTCATACGCTCCATGAAGCCTTCCGAGCGTTCAATAGCGGAAGATGTTCCTGCAACGTGCGCGATAATCCCAACTTTCCCTTTATTATTTACCTGCGCAGCTAAGGCATCAGCTGCCTGAGCACCTGCTTTACGGTTATTGGTGGCGACAAAACTCACCGGAATGTCTGAATTGATGCCTGAATCAAAGGTCACCACTTTGATACCGCGTGAATTTGCCGTTTCTACCAGTGGGGCGAGCGCATTCGCGTCGAGGGCTGCCAGAAGCAAGCCATTCGGTTTCTGCGCCATCGCATTTTCGACTAACTGAATTTGCTCGGCTATTTGCGTTTCATCAGCCGGGCCAACATAGCTGGTTTTATCCCCCAACTCTTTAGCCGCAGCTTCAGTCCCCATTTTTACGGTTTGCCAGAATTCATGTTGGAAACCTTTACTAACAACCGGAAGATTTAAATCCTTCGCCAGTGCGCTGGAACTTACGCAAGCCAGCAGAGATAACGCATAGATAAAATGCCTGGTTTTCATTGTTGTACTCCGTTCTGAGTGAATCACCCTTAACGTCAGGGCAGTTGTTTCCCGATAAAACAGGGAGCCTAAGTCAACGAATCTTTTTGCGTAATGTATCGAGGTAAACGGCAGCGACCACAACTACGCCCATCGCGACCATTTGCCAGAACTGAGAGACCCCCATTAAATTGAGGCCATTTTTCAGTACACTCATAATGAAAGCGCCAATGATTGTGCCGCCAATAGTGCCAATACCGCCCATTAAGCTGGTTCCGCCGATCACTACCGCAGCAATAGCTTCCAGCTCATAACCCACACCCACCGTCGGTTGTCCGGAGTTGAGACGAGAAGCGAGAATGACACCCGCAATCCCGGTTAATAAACCACAGAAGGCATAGACGAAAATTTTCACGCGCTGAACTTTAATACCAGAAAGATGAGCAGCAACTTCATTACTGCCTACGGCATAGACATAGCGACCAATAACCGTTTTCTTCAGGATGTAAGCGCCGACAAGCGCCACAATGACCAGGTAGAAAACAGGATAAGGCAGCACATCAAACAAGCGTCCCTGTGCGAGCGTTTTGAACATCGGGTAATCGGCAAAATAGATGGCGCGCCCGTCGGTCATCACCATATTGATACCTCTGACGGACATCATCAGGCCCAAGGTAGCGATAAACGGTGGAATAGTCATTTTAGTGACCAACAAACCATTCACATAGCCGCACATTCCACCGGCTAAAACACCGGCAATAATACACACTGGCAGCGGCAGGCCCAGTGTGGCGCAAATCCCCACGGCGACACCAGAAAAAGCCACCACGGAACCCAATGAAAGATCGATGCCCGCGGTAATAATGACGAAAGTTACCCCAATGGCCATAATGCCGATAACCGACGTTTGCAGAGCAATCGTCATGATATTTTCGGTATTAAAGAAAAAGGGAGAGCTGAAACTAAAAAACAGCACTAATATAATTAAGCTAAAAAGAGGCGCAAGGCGCATCAAAAGTTCTTTATTTATCTTTATTTTCTTATTATTGCTGTCTGGAGAGGTTACAGAGATAGTCATAATTTAATCCTCTAACGTCGCGTATTGCATGATTTTTTCTTGTGTCGCTTCATTTGCGCTAAGTTCGCCAGTAATTCGACCACTGCGCATCACTAAAATACGGTCGCACATTCCTAACACCTCCGGCAATTCAGAGGAGATCATGATGATTGATTTCCCTTTTGCCACCAGGCGATTCATTAACTCATAGATTTCCAGTTTGGCGCCAACATCAATGCCGCGAGTGGGTTCATCGAAGATTAAAATATCAGTATCTTTACACACCCAACGTGCAATTATAATTTTCTGCTGATTTCCTCCACTTAGATTTAATGCAGCCTGTTCAAGATTTGGCGTTTTAATCCTTAACGCTTTTACCTGTTCCTCACTGGTTTGTTGGCAACGACGCGAATCGACATTCCCAAAACGATCGGAATACTCAGGGTAATTTCCTAACATAATATTTCGTTCAACAGATAAATTCAGTGCCAACCCTTCTTTTTTTCGGTCTTCCGTCAGGTAACTAATTCCCTGCTGAATAGCATCCGAAATATCTTTAATAACGGTTTCCTTACCATTTAACTTTAGCGTTCCGCTGTCAATGGAGTCCGCACCAAAAATCGCACGCGCAAGTTCAGTACGACCTGCCCCCATCAGTCCGGCAAAGCCGAGGATCTCGCCACGATAAAGCGTAAAATTAATATCGTTCAGTACGCCTTTGCGCGTCAGTCCGTTGACCTCCAGAACCGGCATCCGCTGCTGTATGGCCTCGCGGCGGGGATAGATATTCCCTAAATCGCGACCAACCATCATGGCAATCAGATCGCTGATTTTTACGCACTCATAATCTACTGTGCTGATGTACTGACCATCACGCATTACAGTCGCGCGGTCGGCAATTAGCGCCAACTCTTCCAGACGGTGGGATATATACACAATGCCGGTCCCCTGTTCTTTCAATAACCGGGTGACGCGAAATAAGCTTTCAATTTCAGTTTCTGTTAACGCCGCAGTAGGTTCATCCATAATGAGAATCCTGGCGTTAACCGAAATGGCCTTGGCAATTTCTACCATCTGTTGTTGAGCTACCGTAAGGTCGGCAACCAGAGTATCTGGTTTGATCGCCAAATTTAATTTTTGCAAAATTTCAATCGTCGCCTTGCGTTGCTGTTTCTCATCCAGACGCCAGCGATTTTTTTTACAAAACTCCCTGCCGATAAAAATATTTTCTTCTACTGTAAGCTCGGGAAATAAATTAAATTCCTGGTGAATAATAGTAATACCTACGTTTTGCGCACTTAACGGATCAGAAAATGAGACTAATTTATCTTCAAAAATTATTTCGCCTTCATCAGGTTGATAAACCCCCGACAAAATTTTCATTAATGTAGATTTTCCTGCACCATTTTCACCTAATAATGCATGAACCTCGCCCCGGCGTAGGGTAAATTGCACGTCATTAAGCGCCAACACTCCAGGAAAGCGTTTGGTGATATGCTTCATTTGCAAAAATGTTTCGGACATTGCAGCTTTCCTCAATAATCAGAAACTGAAAATGTGAAGTACGGCATAAACGTCGCTACTAAAGCCATCTCCACTGTGATACGAATAACCTTTGAATAAATATTCATCGTATCAATCTATTCTTCGCATTTTGCTAACTCGAGTTAGCGATCGCCTTTTAAAGCTATTTTAGGTATACAAATTAGCCAAATCATTTGAGTTAAAACTGTGATGCATAACCATTAAAATCTAATAACCATATGATTATACGTAAAATTTATTTTTATCCCGCTAAATAATAATTTGACAGAGATCGTATTTTAACCACTTCTCGTGAAGCCCCTCACATTTCAACAACAAAAAAGTTGTGCATAAAAAGCCTACAAACCTAAGCTAACTCGAGTTAGCAAATAATGACCAATACTACTGCTTCGGTGGTTTCCTTTCTCCGCCTTAGCAGAGCGCCAATAAAGCGAGATGAGGAATCCTGATGAAAATTAATACGTTACCGAAAATTGGTATCCGCCCGGTTATTGACGGTCGTCGCATGGGTGTTCGTGAGTCGCTTGAAGAACAAACAATGAATATGGCGAAAGCTACGGCCGCACTGCTGACCGAGAAACTGCGCCATGCCTGCGGAGCTGCCGTCGAGTGTGTCATTTCCGATACCTGTATCGCGGGTATGGCTGAAGCCGCTGCTTGCGAAGAAAAATTCAGCAGTCAGAATGTAGGCCTCACCATTACGGTAACGCCTTGCTGGTGCTATGGCAGTGAAACCATTGACATGGACCCTACCCGCCCGAAAGCCATTTGGGGCTTTAACGGCACTGAACGCCCAGGCGCTGTTTACCTCGCCGCAGCTCTGGCAGCTCACAGTCAGAAAGGTATCCCGGCATTCTCCATTTACGGTCATGACGTTCAGGATGCCGATGACACATCGATTCCTGCTGATGTTGAAGAAAAACTGCTGCGCTTTGCCCGCGCCGGTTTGGCAGTCGCCAGCATGAAAGGTAAAAGCTATCTGTCGCTGGGCGGCGTTTCGATGGGTATCGCCGGTTCCATTGTTGATCACAACTTCTTTGAATCCTGGCTAGGAATGAAAGTCCAGGCGGTGGATATGACCGAACTGCGTCGCCGTATTGATCAGAAGATTTACGACGAAGCAGAACTGGAAATGGCGCTGGCCTGGGCTGATAAAAACTTCCGCTATGGCGAAGATGAAAATAACAAACAGTATCAACGCAATGCCGAGCAAAGCCGCGCAGTTCTACGCGAAAGTTTACTGATGGCGATGTGTATCCGCGACATGATGCAAGGCAACAGCAAACTGGCCGATATTGGTCGCGTGGAAGAATCTCTTGGTTACAACGCCATCGCTGCGGGCTTCCAGGGGCAACGTCACTGGACCGATCAATATCCAAATGGCGACACCGCCGAAGCGATCCTCAACAGTTCATTTGACTGGAATGGCGTACGCGAACCCTTTGTCGTGGCGACCGAAAACGACAGTCTTAACGGCGTGGCAATGCTAATGGGTCACCAGCTCACCGGCACCGCTCAGGTATTTGCCGATGTGCGTACCTACTGGTCACCAGAAGCAATTGAGCGTGTAACGGGGCATAAACTGGACGGACTGGCAGAACACGGCATTATCCACTTGATCAACTCCGGTTCTGCTGCGCTGGACGGCTCCTGTAAACAACGCGACAGCGAAGGTAAACCGACGATGAAGCCGCACTGGGAAATCTCTCAGCAAGAGGCTGACGCTTGCCTCGCCGCGACCGAATGGTGCCCGGCTATCCACGAATATTTCCGTGGCGGTGGTTACTCTTCCCGCTTCCTTACTGAAGGCGGTGTCCCGTTCACCATGACCCGTGTCAACATCATCAAAGGCCTGGGACCGGTACTGCAAATCGCGGAAGGCTGGAGCGTTGAGTTACCGAAGGATGTGCATGACATCCTCAACAAACGCACCAACTCAACCTGGCCAACCACCTGGTTTGCACCGCGCCTCACCGGTAAAGGGCCGTTTACGGATGTGTACTCGGTAATGGCGAACTGGGGCGCTAACCATGGGGTTCTGACCATCGGCCACGTTGGCGCAGACTTTATCACTCTCGCCTCCATGCTGCGTATCCCGGTATGTATGCACAACGTTGAAGAGACCAAAGTGTATCGTCCTTCTGCCTGGGCTGCGCACGGCATGGATATTGAAGGCCAGGATTACCGCGCTTGCCAGAACTACGGTCCGTTGTACAAGCGTTAATACATTACTCCCTGATGTGATGCCCGGTCGCTCCGGCTACCGGGCCTGAACAAGCAAGAGTGGTTAGCCGGATAAACAATGTTATCCGGCTATATTGCAGGAGCGATTATGAAACAAGAAGTTATCCTGGTACTCGACTGTGGCGCAACCAATGTCAGGGCCATCGCGGTTAATCGGCAGGGAAAAATTGTTGCCCGCGCCTCAACGCCTAATGCCAGCGATATCGCGATGGAAAACAACACCTGGCACCAGTGGTCTTTAGACGCCATTTTGCAACGCTTTGCTGATTGCTGTCGGCAAATCAATAGTGAACTGACTGAATGCCACATCCGCGGTATCGCCGTCACCACCTTTGGTGTGGATGGCGCTCTGGTAGATAAGCAAGGCAATCTGCTCTATCCGATCATTAGCTGGAAATGTCCGCGAACAGCAGCGGTAATGGACAATATTGAACGGTTGATCTCCGCACAGCAGTTGCAGGCTATTTCTGGCGTCGGAGCCTTTAGTTTCAATACGTTATATAAATTGGTGTGGTTGAAAGAAAATCATCCACAACTGCTGGAACGCGCGCACGCCTGGCTCTTTATTTCGTCGCTGATTAACCACCGTTTAACCGGCGAATTGACTACTGATATCACGATGGCCGGAACCAGCCAGATGCTGGATATCCAGCAACGCGATTTCAGTCCGCAAATTTTACAAGCCACCGGTATTCCACGCCGTCTCTTCCCTCGTCTGGTGGAAGCGGGTGAACAGATAGGTACGCTACAGAACAGCGCCGCAGCAATGCTCGGCTTACCCGTTGGCATACCGGTGATTTCCGCAGGTCACGATACCCAGTTCGCCCTTTTTGGCGCTGGTGCCGAACAAAATGAACCCGTGCTCTCTTCCGGTACCTGGGAAATTTTAATGGTCCGCAGTACGCAGGTTGATACTTCACTGCTAAGTCAGTACGCCGGTTCCACCTGCGAACTGGATAGCCAGGCAGGATTGTATAACCCCGGTATGCAATGGCTGGCATCCGGCGTGCTGGAATGGGTGAGAAAACTGTTCTGGACTACTGAAACGCCCTGGCAAATGTTGATTGATGAAGCTCGTCTGATCGCGCCTGGCGCGGATGGCGTGAAAATGCAGTGTGATTTATTGTCGTGTCAGAACGCTGGCTGGCAAGGAGTGACGCTTAATACCACGCGGGGGCATTTCTATCGCGCAGCGCTGGAAGGGTTAACCGCGCAATTACAGCGCAATCTACAGATGCTGGAAAAAATCGGTCACTTTAAAGCCTCTGAATTATTGTTAGTAGGTGGAGGAAGTCGCAACACATTGTGGAATCAGATTAAAGCCAATATGCTTGATATTCCGGTAAAAGTTCTCGACGACGCCGAAACGACCGTCGCAGGAGCTGCGCTGTTCGGTTGGTATGGCGTAGGGGAATTTAACAGCCCGGAAGAAGCTCGCGCGCAGATTCATTATCAGTACCGTTATTTCTACCCGCAAACTGAACCTGAATTTATAGAGGAAGTGTGAAATGCTGAAAACAATTTCGCCGTTAATTTCTCCTGAACTATTGAAAGTGCTGGCAGAGATGGGACATGGAGATGAAATTATTTTTTCCGATGCTCACTTTCCCGCCCATTCGATGGGACCGCAGGTGATCCGCGCTGATGGCCTGTTGGTGAGCGACTTGCTCCAGGCGATAATCCCGTTATTTGAACTGGACAGTTATGCACCGCCGCTGGTGATGATGGCGGCGGTAGAAGGTGATACTCTCGATCCTGAAGTAGAACGACGTTATCGTAATGCGCTTTCACTACAAGCCCCCTGTCCTGACATCATCCGCATCAATCGTTTTGCGTTTTATGAGCGGGCGCAAAAAGCCTTTGCGATCGTTATCACAGGCGAACGAGCGAAGTACGGGAATATTCTTTTAAAAAAAGGGGTAACACCGTAATCTCATACCGGTACGCCCGCATGACGCGGGCGGTTATCGAATGATGGGGTGAAAAATATGAAAGCGGCACGCCAGCAAGCGATAGTCGACCTGCTGCTGAACCATACCAGCCTGACCACGGAAGCTCTATCTGAACAGCTAAAGGTCAGTAAAGAAACCATTCGTCGCGATCTCAATGAATTACAGACGCAGGGTAAAATTCTGCGCAATCATGGGCGCGCTAAATATATCCACCGTCAAAATCAAGACAGTGGCGATCCCTTTCACATCCGGCTGAAAAGCCATTATGCGCATAAAGCAGATATCGCGCGCGAAGCGCTCGCGTGGATTGAAGAAGGGATGGTGATAGCCTTAGACGCCAGTTCAACCTGCTGGTATCTGGCACGCCAGTTGCCTGACATCGACATTCAGGTCTTCACCAATAGCCATCCGATTTGCCATGAACTCGGTAAACGTGAACGCATTCAACTGATCAGTTCCGGCGGCACACTTGAGCGCAAATATGGCTGTTACGTCAATCCCTCGCTGATTTCCCAACTTAAATCGCTGGAAATCGATCTGTTTATTTTTTCTTGTGAAGGGATCGATAGCAGCGGTGCACTGTGGGACTCCAATGCCATCAACGCTGATTACAAATCGATGCTATTAAAACGTGCCGCGCAATCGTTGTTATTGATTGATAAAAGTAAATTTAATCGTTCAGGGGAAGCCCGCATCGGGCATCTGGATGAGGTCACGCACATTATTTCTGATGAGCGCCAGGTTGCGGCTTCTTTGGTAACAGCCTGACGGAAAGGGTAGCAGGCCGGAGACGACGCCCCGGCCTTGCCTGTTATCGCTCGTCGCGACGACCACCCACCGCAGCCCAGATACGGCGGACGTGCACCGTCACTTCTTCGCGATCGTGATACAACTGCCGCGCCTGAATCTGAGCATTTATGCCATGTTCATCAAGCTGTGCCTGAATATACGCCAGATTATGTGACACTTCTTCGTAGCGTTTTTTCATCGGCAGTTTGAGGTTGAAAATGGTTTCACGGCACCAGCCATTAACCAGCCACTGCGCCATCAATGCCGCAACTTTCGCCGGTTTTTCAACCATATCGCATACCATCCAGGAGATATTGCTGCGTGTCGGACGGAATTTGAAACCGTCTTCCCGCAGCCACGTCACCTGCCCGGTATCCATCAGGCTTTGTGCCATCGGGCCGTTATCAACGGAATATACCCACATGTTGCGCTTCACCAGTTGGTAGGTCCAGCCGCCTGGGCAAGCACCTAAATCCACCGCCCACATCCCGTTCGCCAGACGTTCATCCCACTCATCCGCCGGAATAAACACATGAAATGCCTCTTCCAGTTTGAGCGTGGAACGACTCGGCGCATCTGCCGGAAATTTCAGACGCGGAATGCCCATATAGAACGGCGAATTATTGTTGCTGTATGAGTAACCGGTATAGCAGCAACCTGGTGCAATAAAGAATACATGCACAACCGGACGCTTCGGCGTTTCATAGTTCGCCAGCACCCCGGCATCGCGCAAGGCAGCGCGTAGCGGCACGGTGAATTTACGGCAGAATTTCAGCAACTCTTTGCTTTCGTTGGTATCGGCAACTTCAACACGCAGTTCACCGCCCTTCTCTACTACGCCCTGTAACATGCCGACAATGGGGGTAATACGATCTTCTGGCGGCAAATGCTGCAGGAGTTCCCCGACCACAAACCACTGGCGGGCAAAAATTAATGAACTGAACGGCAGCTCACGGATTAACTTATCGCCATCATCAGGTTGATAACATTCATAAATGACATAACCCGCATTCTCTTTCACGCGGGCAAAACCGAAAATTTCCCGCTGGCCGGCTTTATCGGTAATTTCTGCGGCGCACTCTTTTTCAAAGCCCGGACGGCACAGCAATACAACCTTATTCATGACTTACGCCCTTGCGCTTTAAACGGATAGCACCAACTAACATTAGCGCCCAGCCCGCGAGGAAGCTCACGCCGCCAACCGGTGTGACAAATGCCCACAAACGCAAATGCGACAACGCCAGGCAATAAAGGCTGCCGCTGAACAGCACCGTGCCTAACGCAAGGAAAACGCTACTCCAGTAAAACCAGATACTGATGCGACGCTGCATTGCCACCGCCAGACCTAAGATCGCCAGCGTATGGAACGCCTGGTATTCGAGACCGGTCTGGATCCAGCCCATCTCAACGGCCCCCATGGTTTTACTTAACACATGCGCGCCAAAAGCGCCCAGCGCCACAAAAATGAAGCCGCTAATGGCGGCGAAAATCAGCATAAAACGGCTGGTCATGGTCGTACCCTACGTAAATTATTGTTCATAACGAAAGCGGAATTTTTCTTGTTCAGCAGCGGCTTTCGCCAGGATCCATTGGCGAAAGGCGGCTATTTTACCCAGTTCTGCCTGGCTGTCATGACAAACCAGATAAAAAGCGTTTTTACTGACCAGAACATCATTAAACGGGCAAACAAGACGTCCGGCTTCAATTTCAGATTGCGCCATCACGTTATTCGCCAGCGCCACTCCCTGCCCGTGGATAGCCGCTTGCAGCACCATGGCGCTATGACTAAATATTGGTCCTTGCTGAACGTTGATATGATTTAACCCCAATTGGCGAGTATATGTCTGCCAGTCACGGCGAGACGCATCATGTAATAACGTATGTTTAGCCAGATCTTCCGGGGTCTTCAAGGGTTTTTCGCCAGTCAGCAGTAGCGGCGAACACACCGGCAATAAATATTCGGCGTACAGTTTTTCCACCCGTAGCCCCGGCCAGTTGCCCCGACCATAAAATATCGCCACATCAACATCATCCGCCAGCTTATCTTCCTGACGATCAACCGCCTGGATTCGAACGTCAATTCCCGGATAAGCTGAATTAAAGCTGGAAAGTCGCGGAACCAACCAATGTATGGCGAAACTGGGGAGTAAACTGACCGTCAACGCCCCCTTGGCGCTACGGGCCTGGAGTTTACGCGTCGCTTCGGTTAATTGCGAAAATATCTCTTTGATATCGAGGAAATAGCTTTGACCTTCCTCGGTCAGCAGGAGTGAACGATTACGGCGGCGGAACAGTTTTAGCCCCAGAAAATCCTCAAGAGACTTGATTTGATGACTTACTGCGGCCTGGGTCACAAAAAGCTCTTCTGCTGCGCGAGTGAAACTTAAATGGCGTGCTGCGGCATCAAAAACTCGTAAGGCATTTAGCGGTGGTAATCGTTTAGACATGGCTTTTAAACTTTGATGTTAAATGAATTTAACAATTAGATCACACTGTGTAACCTATTAGTTTTTTTAATCTGAGCCATTATAAATTGTCCGTTGAGCTTCTACCAGCAAATACCTATAGTGGCGGCACTTCCTGAGCCGGAACGAAAAGTTTTATCGGAATGCGTGTTCTGGTGAACTTTTGGCTTACGGTTGTGATGTTGTGTTGTTGTGTTTGCAATTGGTCTGCGATTCAGACCATGGTAGCAAAGCTACCTTTTTTCACTTCCTGTACATTTACCCTGTCTGTCCATAGTGATTAATGTAGCACCGCCTAATTGCGGTGCTTTTTTTTACCTTGCGATCGCGAATTACTGATCCAGTTCGACCATCTCTTTCACGTCGGTACGGTTGATCTGCTGTTTGTTGCCATTAGCGTCTTTATACGAAATCATACCGGTATCGTTATCAGTCTGTGGTTTGCCGTCAGAGACGATGGTACGTCCGTCATTGGTGTGCATCACATAGTTCGAACCGGAACAGGCGCTCAGGGCAAAAGTCAGCATACAGGCAGAAATAATTGCGGCAGTCTTTTTCATCATCTTCTCCTTAAAGCGATTAATAAATCTTAATAGTATTGATTAACAGGCTAAAATTAACGCCTAACACTATTTAGCATATGTTACTTACGCGGCTTCGCCAGGATATCCAGATAATTCTGATGGTTAGCACTCTCCTTGTATCAAAGTGAATTTTGCGTCACGATCGGTGCATCAAGCCGAGGAGTACCATGAACGTTTTTAATCCCGCGCAATTTCGCGCCCAGTTTCCCGCGCTACAGGATGCGGGCGTCTATCTCGACAGTGCCGCGACCGCGCTTAAACCTGAAGCCGTGGTTGAAGCAACCCGACAGTTTTACAGCCTGAGCGCCGGAAACGTCCATCGTAGCCAGTTTGCCGAGGCCCAACGCCTGACCACGCGTTACGAAGCTGCACGGGAAAAAGTGGCGCAATTACTGAATGCACCAGATGACAAAACTATCGTCTGGACGCGCGGCACCACTGAATCCATCAACATGGTGGCGCAATGCTATGCCCGTCCGCGTCTGCAACCGGGCGATGAAATTATTGTCAGTGTG
The DNA here is from genome assembly GCF_013369155.2 of Escherichia sp. 94.0001. Lineage (NCBI taxonomy): Bacteria > Pseudomonadati > Pseudomonadota > Gammaproteobacteria > Enterobacterales > Enterobacteriaceae > Escherichia > Escherichia sp. 94.0001. The sequence continues at coordinate 132,619 of NZ_JABWMS020000009.1, forward strand.
GCAGAGCATCACGCCAACCTCGTCCCCTGGCTGATGGTCGCCCAACAAACCGGAGCCAAAGTGGTGAAATTGCCGCTTAATGCGCAGCGGTTGCCAGATATCGATTTGTTGCCTGAACTGATTACTCCCCATAGTCGGATTCTGGCGTTGGGCCAGATGTCTAACGTCACTGGCGGTTGCCCGGATCTGGCACGAGCGATTACCTTTGCTCATTCAGCCGGGATGGTGGTGATGGTTGATGGTGCTCAGGGTGCGGTGCATTTCCCCGCAGATGTTCAGCAACTGGATATTGATTTCTATGCTTTTTCAGGTCACAAACTGTATGGCCCGACAGGTATCGGCGTGCTGTATGGCAAACCAGAACTGCTGGAAGCGATGTCGCCCTGGCTGGGTGGCGGTAAAATGATTCACGAAGTGAGTTTTGACAGCTTCACCCCTCAATCCGCGCCGTGGAAACTGGAAGCCGGAACGCCAAATGTGGCTGGCGTAATTGGGTTAAGCGCGGCGCTGGAATGGCTGGCAGATTACGATATCAACCAGGCAGAAAGCTGGAGTCGCAGCCTGGCGACGATTGCAGAAGAGGCGCTGGCAAAACGTCCAGGCTTTCGTTCATTCCGCAGCCAGGATTCCAGCCTGCTAGCCTTTGATTTTGCTGGCGTTCATCACAGCGATATGGTGACGCTGCTGGCGGAGTACGGCATTGCCCTGCGGGCCGGGCAGCATTGCGCTCAGCCGCTACTGGCAGAATTAGGCGTAACCGGCACACTGCGCGCCTCTTTTGCGCCATATAATACAAAGAGTGATGTGGATGCGCTGGTGAATGCCGTTGACCGCGCGCTGGAATTATTGGTGGATTAATGACGAACCCGCAATACGCCGGACACCCGTTCGGCACAACCGTTACCGTAAAGACGTTACACGAAACTTTCGCGCCGTTGACTCAATGGGAAGACAAATATCGTCAGCTAATTATGTTGGGGAAACAGCTTCCAGCTTTGCCAGACGAGTTAAAAGCGCAGGCTAAAGAGATTGCCGGATGCGAAAACCGCGTCTGGCTGGGGTATACCGTGGCTGAAAACGGCACGATGCATTTCTTTGGCGACAGCGAAGGACGCATTGTGCGCGGCCTGCTGGCGGTGTTGTTGACTGCCGTTGAGGGGAAAACCGCCGCCGAATTGCAAGCACAGTCGCCGCTGGCATTGTTTGATGAGCTGGGATTGCGTGCGCAACTTAGCGCCTCTCGCAGTCAGGGGTTGAATGCGTTAAGCGAGGCGATTATCGCGGCGGCAAAGCAGGGTTAAGCACAAAACCAGGTCGGATAAGACGTTCGCGTCGCATCCGACCTGATTGTTTACCCCTGACGCGCCGCTTTCGCCATCATCTTCTTCAACGCATGAGAAACCGCAACAAAACCAAAGGTGGCGGTCACCATCGTCGCCGCACCAAATCCAGATGCACAATCCATCCGCTTCGGCCCTTCTGCCGTGGCTTTCATCGCGCACACCGTACCGTCTGACTGCGGGTACACCAGCGCTTCGGTAGAGAACACGCAATCCACGCCGAGCTTACCTTTGCTGTTTTTCACTACGCCAAAATCGCTTTTCAGGCGCTCGCGCAACTTCGCCGCCAGCGGGTCCTGAATCGTTTTCGCCAGATCGGTAACCTGAATCTGCGTCGGATCAATCTGCCCACCAGCACCACCAGTCGTGACCAGAGGGATTTTGTTGCGCCGACAATAAGCAATCAGCGCCGCTTTGGGTCGCACACTATCAATGGCATCAATCACGTACGAATAACCGGCACTCATATATTGCGCTACGTTATCCGGCGTCACGAAGTCATCCACCACCGTTACACGGCACTCCGGGTTAATCTGGCGAATACGTTCGGCCATGACTTCCGCTTTGGCCAGCCCGACGTTATCTCGCAGCGCGTGAATTTGCCGATTGGTATTAGTGACGCACACATCATCCATATCGATAAGTGTGATTGCGCCAATACCCGTGCGCGCCAGCGCTTCCGCCGCCCAGGAGCCGACACCGCCAATACCGACCACACAAATATGCGCATCAGCAAACAGTTGCAACGCTTTTTCACCATACAGACGCGCAGTGCCACCAAAACGCTGACGCCATGCATCACTAATTACCACAGACATAGCACCTCAGAATTAAAAAGGGCGAGGTTATCCCTCACCCTGTCGTATCCGTCAAAACGGTATACAGAATAACACATCAGCCGCTAAAGACGTTACCTGCGCCCGGGGCGGTTTTCAGCACCCAAACACGTCCATAGTGGTTGTACCAACCTGCGCGGTGTCCGGCTTCCGGCCCGATACCTTGATAAATATCGAAGTGTTGGCCTTTGATTGCACCACCGACATCCAGCGCCACCATCAGCCGCAGTTCGTACTGACCGTTAAATTTGCCGTTATTATCCAGCAGCGGCACTTCTGCCAGTAAGGTTGTACCAAGTGGGATAATGGAACGATCGGACGCAACTGAAGCGCGACCAACCAGCGGCACCGCACTTGCCCCTTTCACCGGAGCAAAAGATTGCGGTTTAAAGAAGACGAAAGACGGGTTCTGTTCCAGCAGCTCGCGAACCTCGGCTTCACTGTGTGTTTCACCCCAGTGACGAATCGCCTGCATCGACATATCTTCTTTTTTCACTTCGCCACGGTCAATCAGCACCTTACCAATACTGCGATAGGCATGACCATTCTTTCCGGCATAGCTGAAGAAGTTAAGCGGACTGCCATCACCAAAATCGATATACCCGCTACCCTGCACATCCATAATGAAGTTATCCATCAGAGAGTTGCTGTAAGCGAGGATGTATTTATCGCTCAATGCTCCCGCGTAGATCTCCGCACGAGACGGCAGACGACCACGTTTTGGCGGCATACGGTAAATAGGATACTGGAACTCGCCCTGACGGGTATGGCGCGCCTGAATGACAGGCGTGTAATAGCCCGTAAACTGCACGTTGCCATAGTTGTCGGCACCTTCCATCTGCCAGGCGTCAATGCCGAACTGACGCATATTGCGGGTATCACCGCCTGCGCGTAGCCACTCCTGCACCGCATTATAAACATTACTCTGGTTGCCATACAGACGCGGTGACGAAGTACGGATATGGTTAATTTGCTCGGCAAAATCACCGGCGTTAATTGGCGCGCCAACGGCATCTGGCTGGTTTACCAGAGAGAAAGGCTGGGTAAATTTCCCGTCTTTATATTGCTGTCCGCGATCGGTTGGTTTGGAAGAGCAGGCGGCAAGCATTGCCACAACCGTGCCCATAAGAAGGTACTTTACCCAACGTCCTTTCATTGTTCTCTTCTTCAGTTTAAAAAATAAGGCGCAATGAAGATAACAAACCGCCGCGTTTAATGAAATGAGCAGCCTCTCCCTGACGCAAATTTTGCACAAAAAACAGGCTTTAGTGATTTGTTTTTGCTCAAAATCATACCAAATCCGTGATCTGGGTAAAAAAAAGGTTGCATGAAAACGCGAGCGGAGTATAGTGCGCATCCACGGACGCGGGGTGGAGCAGCCTGGTAGCTCGTCGGGCTCATAACCCGAAGGTCGTCG